>JAJDBA010000035.1 GCA_029261675.1 Nitrospinaceae bacterium | reverse complement strand
CAAAGGTCTTGGCTTGCATAAAGGGCAGGCTGTTGAATATGTCGAGCATTTGTTTGAAGTTTGCAGTGCCACCCACTTTGTCAAGGCTGGAAGAAATGGTGGGCTGGAAGGCGCTGGAAATCTTGGCATAAGTTTTGTCTTTCAAATAATCTGTCGCGGCGGTGTTGCCACCGTTTAAAACCTGCTGAGCATCGTTGAAGTTCATGTTGCTAATGGCATCCAATATGATGGACTGTGCTTGGGGAGCCGCTGTTTCTGCCGCACCATTCATGCTTTTAACAAAGTTGTCTACCACATCTCCCTGTCCTGCTGTTTTTAGTACGTCTGATATATTGGAGATTGAAGATGGCATGGGAATCGCAATTTCTTTGTTATTGAGATAACCATTGTTTGCTGCAAGGGAGCCAATAGCGTTTTGAGTTCCAACGGTAAGGGCTTCTTTGAGTCCGGATATCATGGAGTCGGTAGAAAGAGAAGATGAGGGTTCGGGGGTTTTCAATGTTTCCATGATGCTGTCAAACATTCCTGCATGGGCTGGCATAACTTGAAGTAGCCAGATTGTAATAACCCAGATCCGTTTCATTTTTTTTCTCCAATGAAGTAAAAGTATTTTTTTCTAAAAAGGTAATTTAAAGCCGCCGGGTAATGATAAGGGGGGTGATTTGATCCCCGATGCTCCGCCTTTAGCTTGGCCCAACAGTCCGCCGTAGGCAGACTGGTTTTCTTCGAGTATTTTGTTTTGGCCCAGTAACCCAGAAAGAGATCCATTGGCACCTGCTATAGAACCTCCGGCTTTCTGCTGAATGGCTTTCATTAAGGAGTCTTCAAATCCTTTCATTTTCCCGGCCAGAGCGCTTTTAACGGCTCCTGAAATGATGTCATTCAGGTTTGATTGAATATCCAACTGGTAATTTTCGATGGTTCCGTTAATGCCAACGGTAATATTGATGCGGTCAATGGCAGAAAGCGAGTCGGCAATGGTGTTCGCTAATTCGTTGCCGCCTTGTTTCGGAATAGAAAGTGAAATGTTTTCGAGTTCGGCTTTGAAGCTTCCATCCAGATCGTTTTCATTAGTAATCTTTAGCTGCCCTTTTATATTGGCTAAGCCGCCTTTGATTTTTCCTGCGCCTTCACTTTGAATACCTTGAAGGTTCAGTCCTTTGAAATTTATTTTAAGTGTGTCTTTGCTTTGGCTATCTGTTTTGTCTAGTTCAGCATTGAGGTTGAAAGAATCGAACTTGTCATTTTTACCCGCTTGGAAATCCATGACGGCGGGTTTGCCGTAAACTTTGGGATTGTCTGTTAGATCTTTTAATTCTCCCTTAACTTCTGTGTCGAGCAAGCTCATGGAGAGGTTCGCGTGTCGCAATAGAAAGTCAGGATGACTCTGTGCAAAACGAACATCCACACCTTTGCCGCGAACGTACTGATAGTCCTCTGCTGCGGGAGTTTTGGGTTTGTTCAGATAGGGACTCAACATTTTATAAGCTTTCCAGGCTTTGTCGAGTTTGGCTTTTAGAGGCCCCTCTATTAACGTTCCTAGAGCATTGCCACCCCCTTCTGCATTTAGGGAATATTTTTTCTTCAATCGGTCAAAATCTTTTTTGGGCAAGTTTTTCAATTCTGCCAGTTGCTTCTTTGCAGCCTGCACATCTTTCTCAAATTCTGATTTGAGCGATGCGATGCGGCTAATACGATCTTGAATTTCTTTTTGCAGGCTTTTGAATTCCTGAATTGTTTCCGGGACACTTGCAAGGCCGCCGCTCTTAACTTTTTCTTGCAGTTGTTTCAGTTTCTGTTGGGTTTCCTTTAGTGAGTTGGGATTCAGGTCGGTGGCGAATTTATTTTTCCATTTTGATTCCAGGTTTTCTATTGTTTCTTTGGCGCGATTTGCAGCTTCCAAAGTTTCTAGTTTTTCTGATTTGAGAATTTCTTCAGGCGATTTGATGTCAATTCCGCCTAGGCCTGGTAGGCCGATGGAGCCTGATTCTTCGCTTTTCTGTTTTGCTGGATCATCTTTGTCAGGTGAGCTAATAATTTTTGCTGGAGACCTGCGTTTTTGATTTAGACGTATGCCATTGGCCTGCAAATCATCAATGACAATTTTTCGGGCCAGGGCTTTAGTGCCATCTATATCCATTGAAAGATTTTCGACTTGTAGCAGGTTTTCCATGTTGTTGTTGGGATTCGCTACTTCCAGCCCATCAATACGAGCAGCCTGCGACAGGAGGGAGGTGGACAGCGAAGCCAGATCGATTTGTGTTTTTGCAGCTTGAGATCCATTCTCTTCGATACCTCGTTCAATCATTCCATCCATAAACAGCATTGAAAATGCTGCGATACCGCCGCCGATAAGAGCAAATGCGATAACACCTTGCCAGCGAAAAAATTTCATTTTCCACCTCCAGAAAGGGTGTCATAAACTTTTGCGATTTTGAGTGAATTTAGAATCGGAATCTTTTCAAAAATGCCCTGGATGTGCTGTCGGTATTTTCGGATTAAAAAATTGAGTAGAAAAAATAAAGGCACCGATGCGGCGAAAGAGAACAAGAGGCTACCCATTACCAGCGTATTGTTAAGTCTGTCAAAAAGAAAAATGGGATTGCTGAAAAATCCGTTCCAAAAATCCTGCATTCCCTCTGCTGTCAAAACAGTGAGGCCGATTTGATGGAAAATAGGATCGAGGATATAAGCGATTCCAGAGAAAAAGACAAGGCCGACGATGAGAAGCGCGAAATTTAAGTTGATTATGAAAGCCAGAAAAATAAGGAAGATATTATGCGGTGTCCAAAGTGGCATCAAGCCGATGATTCCGCCGAAGGCCAACCCTAGGCTCAATTGCCAGGGCTTTTCGTCCGAGTTCAGTGCTTTGAAAATTTTCAGTAGCTGGTGAATCATAAAATCCTCTCAATTGGGGTTTGGGAGATTATACCCTTGTAGAATTCAAAACTCGAATGATATTGAGGGAGAGGAGGGTGCTACTAAGAAATAAGTTTTTGATTCAATCTTCTTGATAAATATACTTAGCGCTCTCGATTTCTGGAAATTCCGTTTTCAGATTTTCGAGTAGTAGAGTAAGGGAAATGGATTGGGCATCTTCCATTTCATGTCGTGTTCCAATAACGCAAATACCTAAGCTGGTCTCATCGAACTCGGGAGAATAGGCTCCCACTTTGGAGGAATGCCTGCCCATCAAAATCTGCCCTTGAGGGTCGATGATGAAATGAAAACCAATTTCGCCATTGTTGGCCTTTTTTATATCTTCATAGGTTAGAGAAGCGTCCCCTGTGAAAGACACAATGGCGAATTGAGTAGAAGTTCTTTTTTTCATTTGCGAAAAGTTTATTTATAATGAGGAGATTTGCTTGTTATATAGAAGGAAAGCTTGATGGTCTCTTATTAGTTTATTCCTCGTGCCACACCTGTTGATTGCCTTGCGATGCCTTCAAGATTGCTGGACCCAAAATTCCTACCGACAGTTGAATCGTGAGCATCGCCAATAAATTCCATGGAAAAGCCTGTTCCGCTGGATTCAATATATACGACACCCCAAAAATCTAATTGTGACAGGTTGTTGAATTTACGAACACCATTGACGACTGTAGAGCTTGCTGGATTTTCATTTATTCCTACGGCTCTTATATTTCCGAATTGAGCTGAATCCACCGTAAAAATCAAATGTGTTCTGGAATCGGCAATGCTCGAGTTGATGCTTGAGTGAGAAACGTTGGCCACAAAAACTCGATGGGTTTCGCCTGCATCAACCGTGAATATTACTGCCCGGCCTGCAGCATTGTTCACGAGTGTTGTCATGCCAATCACTTCCAGACCCACACCAATTTGAGTTTGAGCGGTGTCGAGAGAAGGGTGGCTCACAGATATGAAGGTGTAACTGTCATTGGGAACTGCTTGCGCATAAGGGGATATGACCACCCGTGATTTTAAGTTGGTTTCAGGTACGATAAGTGCTTGAGCCATTACAAGATTTGGAACCAATAATAAGAAAAACATAAATCCGATTAGGCTTATTAAACTAGGTTTTCTTGTGTTAGATAGGTGAAGGCTCATGATTTAGTTTACCCCGCTCACAGGTGTGGAACTGTCCATGTTGGGTGTGGCTGCGCTATCGTGCATGTCTCCAATGAATTCCATTGCAAACCCAGTTGTATTCGATTCGACAACTATCGCTCCCCAAAAATTTAGCATGGTGACATCTCTAAAACCTCTCCCGCTAAGAGTGTCTGCAGCAACAATTGCAGGATTGCTTGCTATGGGGTCTACTCTTATATGTCCGTGTCTAAAGCTTGAAGTTCCTATTATAAAAGATGCCGTGGGTATTACTGCTGGACTGAGAAATGAATGATTGGTGCGGGCGATAAATATTCTTTGGGTTGTTCCCGCTGAAATCGTAAATGTAACTGCGGTTCCAAATGCTGTCAGGTCACTTTGTATTGCGTTGACGACCAGTCCGATTTGAGAGGCTAAACCGGATAAGGAAGAATGAGATACAGAAATAAAAGAATAACTCGTTGAATCCGACTGCCAATAGCTGGAAATCACCCGGCTTTTGTTCTCTATTGCCCATGCCATATTGAAACTATTAGAGCAAAGAGAGCCAAGTAAGGCCAAAATGAAAATCTGGATGATTTTTTTTGTTCTCATTTTATTTCTTTCTGAATAACTGATTATCACTTAAATTTTTGCGTGCAGCAACCCCAGGTTACACCGAAGCTTGAGTAGCTAAGGGCTTGGTTTTAAGCAACTCTTTGATAAATCGAGGTATAGGTGTGGGTTGAAGGCTATTGGGAAAGTTTTTTAATTTTCAACAATAATCAATAGATTTTGGGCGAGGTTGTAGAAAATAACCGGAACGGAAAAGTAAAAAGGAGGGGGTTAGGAATAAGTGTGAACTTTGATTGCTGGATCGAGCTGAGACCTAAGATGATTTTCAATTACACGCAAAGTACCGCCGGTAGAACTGGGGCAACCACCACAAGCGCCCTGATAACGAATTCGTACAATCGGCCCATCCACTTCAATCACCTCCAAGCCTCCTCCGTCATTTGCCAACGCAGGACGGACAGACTCATCTAGAACAGCTTCAACAATAATGACTTTCTCATCATCGGATAGTTTTGGATAGGTTGCCTTGTCGAAATCATCAAGGATAGAAGAAGAGACTTCGTCATCGCCTTCGGCGTATTTTTTTAAATCGGCCTCAATAATATTTTTGATTTTATCCTTAAAGACCACCCATAAATCCGCAGAATGCAGGGTAAAGGAAATAAAATCTTCGCGAAGATAAACCAAGTCAACAATATCCAGGGCAAAAATATTACTGGCGAAGATATCAGATTCAAGGTAGCCACCTAATTCAATGGTTTTTGAACCCGAGTCCAAAACAGGCTTGTCTAATATAAATTTTACAGCCCGGGGATTGGGCGTGAGTTCGATTTCTTTAACTGAATAATTTTCCGACATCAAATTCCTTTTACAATAAGATTTAACTATTTTCTCATACTAAGATGGATTCTCGTTGGCTGAGGTTCAAAAAGTTTTCAATTCTAAAAAATTTAGAGCCATGCCTTGACAACTTATTGTAACAGGTTTATATTTAAATAAAAGGATAAAAATATCTTTTTATCTGTATAATGGGTTGCGGTTAAAAAACGCTAAAATAAGCTTAAATTTAGGGAGAAAATCATGAAAACGCACTGGAATATTCAGACTTCCGTTGGAGAATTTGTAACAGATAACGCCCTCTGTGCTGAAACTTTTGAAGATTTATCCATTGATTTTTGCTGTGGGGGAGATACCACCCTTGAAAAGGCTTGCAGAGATAAAGGTCTTGAGCCTGAAGGGGTATTGGGCCAATTAAAGTTATTAGAGAATCGAGAAACAGATCAGGATGCCGACTTAGACCAATTAACCCCAGCTCAGTTAACATTGCATATCGAGTCCAAACATCATGAATATCTGAAAAAGGTATTCCCTCGAATAAGTGATTTACTTGATAAAGTTTTAAATGCACATGGGGAGCGGCACCCGGAACTTAAAGAATTAAAAACAACTTTTACACATTTGCGAGAAGACCTCGAGCCACATTTGCTGAAGGAGGAAAGGGTTTTATTTCCATTAATAAGAAAACTGGAGTCACAAGAGCTGGGGGCAAACATGAAAGCGGTTGCCGGTCCGATTCATGTCATGCTGACGGAACATGATCGGGCAGGGGATTTATTAAAAGAAATAAGAGAATTGACGAAAGGCTTTGAAGTCCCTGATGACGGATGCCAATCATTTCAACTTTTGTATAAAGAATTGAAGTTTCTTGAGGCGGATACGCACCTTCATATTCATAAAGAGAATAATATTTTGTTCTTAAAAGTAAATCCTAGTATTTGCCTCGGATAAAAGGCGCGACCTCTTGCTTGTAAAATTGTTTGACCGTTTCGTGTAAAGATGAAGCCAGAGGGGGCAGGTCGCTGGCTCGGCAATTGTGCTGAACTTGTTCAGGACTTTTTGAACCGGGGATCACAACAGAGACGGCCTCAAAATCCAAAATCCATCTTAAAGCGGCTAGAGATAGAGGGATATCATTTGGAACCATTTCCCCTAACTGATTGACAAGTTCAAGACCCTTTTCATAGGGGAGGCCGGAAAAGGTTTCCCCGACATTAAAATGCTCTCCGTTTCGATTGAAGTTGCGATGGTCGTTTTCAGCGAAAGAAGTGTTTTTACTGAAATTCCCAGAGAGCAGCCCAGATGCAAGGGGAAGCCTGACAATCAGAGCCACCTGTTTTTCCAAAGCCGAATTAAAAATCGTTTCAATCGGTTTTTGCCGCAAGACATTGAAAATAATCTGTAAGGATGAAACTCCTTCCTGTTTGAGGCATAACTCTGCTTCTTCCATGGACTCTATGCTGAGTCCGAACGCTTTAATTTTGCCCTCTTTTTTTAATATGCGAAGCCAATCGAACATGTCTCCTTGTTTTATTAGCTCTGTGGGAGGACAGTGGACCTGAGTTAGATCCAGGCACTCGACACCAAGCCGTTTGAGTGATCCTTCGGTATGCTGGCGAAACTGTTGCAGAGAAAAATTTTCAGACCCGCCGGGTTGAGGGAACCTGCCCAGCTTGGTTGCGATGGTTACTTTATCGGGGTATGTTTTAAAAAACTTGCCCAGTCTTTTTTCGGAAAGCCCTTCGCCATAGCAATCTGCTGTATCGAAAAAAGTGACTCCCGATTCTACGGCGGTCCGCAAAACTTTTTCAGCCTTCGCATCGTCTACATTTCCCCAATCAGCACCGAGTTGCCAAGTTCCAAGTCCGATTTCAGATACCTGCCAATCCATACCGCCAAATTTTCTGTAATTCATTCTTACCTCAATTAGAAAAATGTTACATTGATGGGATGACTCTAAATTTCCCCAAACACATTCTGTTAGATGTCTTGTCTGAAAACAAGAGGACTCTTTTTTTTATTCTCCTTTTAGCAGGCCAGTTTGCTTTTTCAGATCCTATAGAAGCCGGGGAAACTGATTTTAAAACCTACCGCAAGGCAGCAGAGCAGGAAATAAACCAAAAGAAGGCAATTGCCGAAGAGGACCCTTTAGATTTTCTGTCTTATTATGAGTTAGGTCGTGCTTATCTTGCGCTGGGGCGACATGAAGAAGAGGTGCGGGCATATGAAGAAGCTTTAAGATTAAACCCAAAATACGCGCAAGCGCATTATAATTTAAGCATGGCATACGACCATTTGAAAGAAGGGGGTAAAGCCATACAGCATATGCAGAAAGCGTTGGATTTGTATGCCACGAAGAGGAACCACCGAAAAATTCGCACTACCCAACGCCAATTAAAACGATTTTATATGAGTTATCCGGGCGAGGCAGGATCGGCAACTTTAGAAAAGACTCGAAATCGCTGAGTGACCGTTTTTCACCTCAGGCTCGTCGCTAAGTTTTTGTAAATATTCAGAATATTTTTCTCATTTTTAATAGGATTGAATTTGCTGTCCTATTTTTTTATAGTGTTGGCGTTGCGATAAGCTAACGGGGTTTATTAAAAAACATGTTTGTTATCAAAGAGTACAGAAAAGGTAAGACCATTGTTCGTCAAGGAACACACGGTACCAGTGCTTTTCTTATCAAAAAAGGTAAGGTGGAAGTGTTTGTGACGGATGACGGAGGTAATAAAAAGGTGTTGGCCAGCCTGAAAGAAAATGATCTTTTCGGTGAAATGGCAATGATCTCTAACGATGCGCGTACTGCATCGGTGATCGCTTTGGAAGATTGTGAACTTGCCATTCTAACACGCGATAAATATCTTCTACTTCCCGATGATAACCCGGCTGCTCTACGTCTTAAAAAGCTTATGATAGAACGCAAAAAAAAGGGACAGTGATATCCATCCGCTAAATATTCCTCATAGTGTCATTTAACCTGTAACGTAGAAAAATATGGAAAAAGATTTTGAACAATTAAAGGCCCGGCTAAAAATTATTTGTGATCGTCTGGATGAAGACGAACAGCAATATTTTCGCCCGTTGATTGATAATTTCAAAGGCCAGACGCAGGAGTTTCAGCGTATCATGCGCGATCTCGGTAAGTTTGGTGAAAAAATTGGTGAGGGCAGCACATTTAAAGTTTGTCGAGAAGTGCAACATTTGTTTGATGATGCCCACAGGAAAAAAAGTTGATCTTCTTAAAAATTAAATGATAGAGGCAACCCATATTATCGTGCATGGCCGGGTGCAGGGTGTCTGGTTCCGTGCCGGGACAAAAGAAAAAGCCGATGAGTTGGGTTTGCTCGGTTGGGTGAAAAATCGGCTGGAAGGAACGGTAGAGATTCACGCCGAAGGCGAAAAACCACAGCTTGAAAAACTTATTGCATGGTGCCGCAAAGGAACCCCT
>JAJDBA010000034.1 GCA_029261675.1 Nitrospinaceae bacterium | reverse complement strand
TTCCGCAACAATCTTTTTTACCTTAGGCGATGTCATTACCGCTTCCGTAATGGCTTTGGATAATTTTTCAAAACTGCGTTCAGACCCGTCGGATTCACTCACGAAATCCCCCTTTCGGTTTCAGAAAAACGAATAAATTTTTATTGCTAGTACTTAACTAACCTTAAACCTCAGTTATTCCCTTGTCAAGGGGAGCTTTACATAACCCCGAGATCCTTCGAGAGCCTCAGGATGACGATTCGAAAAACCCTTAAATGGTCATGCTGAGCTTGTCGAAGCATCAAAATGTTATAATTCTGTGGCCTGTTTTTGCTTTCAAATAGAGATTTTAATTTATGGAAATATTTTCAAATATCATGGCTTCCCCGTCCCTTGTCTGGGTAATAACAGCGATGGGATTTTATTTGGTCAATATATTTGTAGGCCTGTTTGTCGCCTTTCAGAAAAATACGGTTGATACCCGCAAAATACATAAGTGGTTGTTTTACTCGATAGCGTTTTGTTTGGTTTATTTTCTAATTATGAATCAGACGCATCACGAGAACACGGTGATAGATTATGCGGTGGTTCTTTATATGGTTGCACTCGTCCCCTTCAGCAAACGCTTCGATGTTTTAGTACATGCCCTGGTCGCGATAATTGGACTGATATTTCTACCTTTGCTCATCGTTCTGCAAATCTAGGAAGCGGTGCTTCCATTTGCACTTAGCTATTGACCGTCATTGCTAGGAACCAGCGGTGACGAAGCAATCTAGATTTTTAGTGTCCTGTTGATTTGGTGACAAGTCACCACAGAATTACGCAGGTAGTAAGTCAGGGGTGAAATCTAAGTAGATGAAGCTAGAAAACGCTAGTCTGCGATTGCGGCTTTGACGGTGATGTCGCCGTAGACTTTTATTCTACAGCCGAGTTTTTGATGGTCTTCTAGTTTGTGGATTTTTTCGAAGAAAGTACGTCCGTTGACGTTTTCCATAGGCTCAACTTCTACCACGCATTTAGCGCATAATCCGGTTCCCCGGCAATTGAGGAATTTGTTGAGGCCTTTATAAACCTCGGCATCGTTATAAAGAGCCGCCTGCCGCAAATTGGCACCATAACCTGCTTTAAATTCAAAAGTTTCATCGGTTTCGGTGTTGATGACTTTAATTTTTGGCATGTTAACCCTTTAGATGTTTAGGTTTCGAGAGCGTTATTAATGCCCGATTAACCGGGCAATGTCAATCCTTAATTCTTTATCCAGAAGCTTGAGTGCAATTGTTTCGCCGATGAAGAATAGACCTATTGGCCTGCGGGGGCCTCCCCGCTAAATGGAATAATTATGTCCCATTAATATTTTCTTTTCTTTCAGAAAGTCCTGAATTTTGGTCGATGCAGCTTTTGCGTCTTGAGCTTCATCCAAAGACAGAGTGATATCGGGTTCGCCTGTGGGCTGCGAAGCAACCTGTATTTCTATAACTTGATAAGGGTTCGCCAGCAGTCTGAGGTCGTCCTGATCTTCTTTGTGGAAAGCGTTGGATGTGGAAATCACCACATGCCCCGCATCGAGAAACAGTTTTGCCACTTCTCCCAGTCGCCTTGCTGACTCATCTTCAACAGTGGAATTGCTTAGATCAGCCGAGACACCCAGATTCACATTTCTGCGATCTAAAAGGAAGCTCTGGAAATTGTTCTGAAAAAGATTGTGCTCAAGAGTCCTCGCCAAAGGTCCTTTTCCTGATCCCGGTTCGCCAGTGATGAGGATCAATGCGGCACGGTGTCCATTGCGATAAGCGCGTTCTTCTGGTTTGATATCGCTTTTTATCCAGTTGAAATCGCGGGTACGGACTTCATCTCTGAGCTTGTCTTCTTTGGTGGTCGGGTTATAGGTGGTGATGATTCCTCCACCGCAGACATCGTATTCATCAACCAATACAAAACGCCCTGTGGACGCGATCGACCCAAAAAGATCAAAAGCTACTGGCGATCGTGTTTTCAGTGTCAGTTCTGCGACATCATTTTTTGCTATGTGGTCTTGATTGCTTAATGTCTCAAGGGTGGAAGCATCGATGGCTTTTTTAAACTCATGGACTTCACATTCCACTTCTTGAGTATTTAGCTTGATTGTGAATTTGCGGCCTTTTTCCAGATTGCGTTTTCCCATCCAAAAAACATTGGCATCGAAAGTTGTCGAAACGATAGGTAATTCGTCCATCAAAGTACAAACATCTCCACGCTCGACAAAAATCTGTTCATCCAAAGTGAACCCAATGGATTCTGAAGAGGTCGCTGCATTGGGTTGTTTGGGGACGCTCCATGCTTCGATGGATTTGACAACGGCCTGCTTGCTTGAGGGCGAGAAGATAACTCGGTCACCTACCTTGAGTTTGCCCGATTCCACACGCCCGGCAATGATTCTGCGTTCGTCAAATTTATAGACGTCTTGTACGGGAAAGCGGAAGGGAAGATGATCGGGTCTCGGTTTTTTCTCGAACTGATCCAGCATATTTAAAACCGTGGGGCCTTTGTACCAAGGCATCTCATCTTTAAGTTCGGCAATATTGACGCCCAATTTTGCGGATACGGGGATAAACTCTCTCGCTTCAACCCCTAATGATTCTAAAAATTTGGAGTACTCCGTTTTAATTTTGGAATACACTTCCTCGTCGTAACCCACTAAGTCCATTTTGTTGATGACCACCGCCACCTGTGTGAGGCCCAGCAGTTTAAGAATATAACCGTGGCGTCGAGACTGCTCTTGTACGCCTTCTTTAGCGTCGATGAGGAGAAGCGCGGCTTCGGCATCGGCAGCACCGGTCACCATATTTTTCAGAAACTCTTTATGGCCGGGGGCATCGATGATCACGTATTTTCTTTTCGGAGTGTCAAAGAAGATTTGTGACGTGTCTATGGTGATTCCCTGTTCCTGCTCTTCTTGCAATGCATCCAGTAGGAAGGCAAACTCGAAAGTTTTTCCCTGCTGCTCGCAGATGTCTTTAACGAATTCGAGTTTCCCGTCAGACAGACTTCCAGTGTCTGAAAGCAGACGGCCTACAAGGGTAGATTTGCCATGATCAACATGACCCACAATGACCAGCCGCATCAAGCGACTGGATAGATCCAGATTGTTTCCGTTATTGCTCATTTACATATATCCTCTAGCTCGCAGTTTCTGCATAGCATAGGTATTTTCCTGATCCTGTGCTCTACCGGAGCGCTCTGATGTTGTTGTGGCATGTTTTAATTCTTCAACGATTTCTTCCACGTTTTTGGCATTGGAGTCTATGGTACCAGTGCAAGGGGCACAGCCTAATGACCGGTAACGTTTGCCCTCGGGGGTTGCAAAGTAGAGATCGATGATAGGGATTTTCTCTCGCAAAATATATTCCCAAACGTTTAGCTCCGTCCAATGAAGAATGGGGTGGATGCGAATGTGAGTGTCGTCAGCAAATGTAGTTTTATATTGGTCCCAAAGTTCTGGCGGCTGGTCTTTGAAATTCCATTCAAAGTTTTTATCGCGCGGTGAGAAATATCGCTCTTTGGCGCGTGTGCCTTCTTCATCACGTCGAATGCCGAGAATGAGTCCAGTGTATCCATGTTCGTCCATGATGCATTGCAGGCCCTGGGTTTTAAGGGCTTCACAGCAAACGATGCGTCCTTTTTCGTGGTTCATGCCTTCATCCAAAGCTTTCTGGTTTTTACCGACTACCAGATTCAGTCCCCACTTCTTGGCATAATGATCACGGTATTCGATCATTGCCGGGATTTTATAAGTGGTGTCTATATGAACCAAAGGGATGGGACAATGACCAAAAAAGGCCTTACGTGCAAGCCAAACCAATATTGTGGAATCCTTACCAATCGACCACAGCATGGCAAGGTTTTTAAAGTTTTTATAGGCCTCACGGAGTATAAAAATGCTCTGATTTTCAAGTTCGTCTAAATGATCCATTTAATTTAATAATTCCTTTAATTTAATGAGATCTTTACAGGTTCTCAGGTACTTCGAAAAACTCAGAATAACCCATTAAAAACAGGGTAGGTGCTATGCTGAACTTGTCGAAGCATCTTGGCTTCCTTAATTATGTAAAGCTCTCCAATTTAATGGGAAAATTTCACTTTATCCTGATTTTTCAATAGAATCAAGGGGGACAGCAATTTTACGGGAAATTGAGGAATTGCGCAATGGGAATGCTGCACTTTTGGTGTTTTTTAAGAAAAATACTTGCCAATCACATCGGGGAAAGGGCAGTGCAAGCAGTTATTTTGGCTCTGAGTGCAAAAATCCTGATAAACCTGCATCAATCCCTGCACCTGTTTTTCGGAGGATAGTAGCCGCAGCATTTCTTCCTGATCACCAAAAATATAATGTTTCATGAACCGGATTAACTTATTGTCGCTGGCCCCTTTGGTGATCTGGAATACATGATTGAGCCGTTCTTCTAAACTGTCAAGCCTTCCTGCGCGGGCAAAAATCAATCCGATGGGGAGGCCAATATTGATAATGATTTCGCGTGACCGGGCGGCACCGATAAGTTGTTGTGCGTCAGCTAGGGTTTTTCCTCCCGGTGTGTAATGTTGCGACCAGTAGTCTATGGCATCCAGGCAGAAAAAGTTTAAAAGTTTATCGACCTCTTTTCGAGAGGTATTTTTGCTTTTCAATGTGGAAATAGCTTGAATGAAGTTGGCAAACAGGCCTTTCTTTTCATTGAGAACAACTAGATAAGCTAATCCCGCAATTCGTCTGTAAGGGTAGTTCGCCGGACGAATGGCACGAAAGCACCAATCTTTTTTTGCAAGCGGAGAATCAGGCAATGAGTTTTTGTAGCTCTCCAATATTTTGACCAGCTTGCGCAAAGCCGGTATCTCTTTCCAGCTTTTGGAATCTATCAATCCTGAGGCACCGAAAAGCAAGGCCTGATAGTGAAGAGCTCTTTCCTCTCCCTTAAATTTTGCAGGAACCAAATCTCTCAACGTCGTGAGAGGCAGGGTGTCGGCAAGAATTTGAAACGGTTGTTTGTTGTTGGGGTATCCCAGAGCTTCTGCGACACCTCGATAAAAAGTTTGCTCGTAGCCATCGATGATGATCGGATCGTGAAAGCGTTCCAGTTTTCTCAGTACCCTCGCTTCGCCAGCGGCGTTGAGTAGTTGAGTCAACTTTTCTTCGGACAATTTGGAAAGCGGTTCGTGACAGAGCCCTACATTGCATTGGTTGAGAACCGGATAGTTTTCAAAATCCAGTTCATCGTTGAGATCGAGAATTCCTTTGGTCAGAAAATCCTTTATCTCGAAATCGAATGTGGCATTGTTTTTTTTCTTTTGTTTAGGCGGTTGCTTGCCTCGTCCCTGCCACATATAGACGTGCAGAATGACATTGTCGAAATCCGGATTTTGCGAATGACCGTGGTTCCCCCAATCGGTGGCATAGACATGCAGTTCGACATCTCCTTCGTATACCTTGCCGTTGACCTTGATGGTTGCGCTGGTAAAGTCGGGCCCTTTGCCAAAGTTCCAGTAGCCGGGGTATATGATTTCTAAATTTTGATCGTCCTGGGTTTTGAGCTTGGGAGAACAGAATAACTGGTCGTTCCAGATGCAGCGAATTACTTTTTCGGGGACGCGTATCGTGTGGTCTTCTTCTCGAACTTCAAACTGATTTAAGACGCGGGTAAATTTCAAATAAGCATCTGAAAATTTCTCCGCGGCGATCATTTGATCTTCCATTCAGTGCCGTTGGCAGTATCTTCAATCAGCACACCCATTGCGGTTAATTCGTCGCGACAGCGGTCGGCTTCTGCCCAATTTTTGGAACTGCGCGCGTCATTGCGGTCGGCGATCAATTGTTCTATTTTTTTAACGTCGAGATTGAGGTTCTCGTTTTTGATCGCAAATAATTCCGTTTCGAATTGTTCAGGGGTTCGAGAAAACAATCCGAGAACTTTCCCAACGCTCAGCCATGCATGGGTCGATACTGCAAAATCTTCCAAGTTGTTCGCATTGTTTAACCCTGAGTTGATGTTTCGTAGTCCTTCATTTAGAGAAGCCATGACCACAGCGGTGTTCAAATCGTCATTCATTGCCGTTTCAAAACTTTTTATCAGAGCATGTTCTTTAACCTTGTCCTGAAAATTTGAAATCGAGGTTGTGTCGAGGTCTTTTAGTTTTTCGTTTGCCCCGGCCAGTCCTTCGTAAAATCGTGCCATCACCTTGGTGGCGTCTTCCAGATTCTTTTCAGAAAAATCGATTGGACTGCGGTACTGACTGCTGATTAGAAACAGGCGCAATACTTCGGGATGATATTTTTTATAAACATCGCGCAGGGTAAAAAAGTTGCCTAAAGATTTAGACATCTTTTCCTTGTCGATGTTGACGAATCCATTATGAACCCAATAGCGAACGGGTTGCTTGCCAGTGCAACCGCAGGACTGGGCGATTTCGTTTTCATGGTGCGGAAATACCAAATCTTTGCCACCGCCATGAATGTCGAAGGTGTCGCCGAGATATTTTTTGCTCATCGCCGAGCATTCGATATGCCAACCCGGTCTGCCTGGTCCCCAAGGGCTGTCCCAAAAGGGTTCTCCCGGCTTGCTCTTTTTCCAGAGGGCAAAATCCAGTGGATCTCTTTTGGTATCGTTGACTTCAACACGAGCACCGGACTGCAAATCGTCTATGTTTTTTCCAGAGAGGCAACCGTATTCCTTGAATGATTTGATGGAATAAAAAACATCGCCTTCTGATTCATAAGCTTTGTTTTGATCGACAAGAGATTGGATCATCTCCAACATTTCAGGGATGTGATCGGTAGCTTTCGGCTCTTCAGTGGGGGAGGAGATATTGAGTTTCCCCATGTCTTCATGAAAAGCTTCGATGTATTTGCGGTTGACCTCCTGCCAGTCGACGCCTTCTTCGTTGGCCCGGTTGATGATCTTGTCATCGATGTCGGTGAAGTTGCGAATGAAAGTCACATCGTTGCCGAGATATTGCAGATAGCGGTAAAGCGTGTCGAAGACAATAGCAGCACGGGCGTGGCCAACATGACAGTAGTCGTAGACAGTGACGCCACAGACATACATGCCAACCTGCTTTTCTTTTTGTGGGACAAAGTCTTCTTTCTTCCCACTCATGGTATTGAATATTTTTAAGCTCATCTCCTAAATATATCACCCGTAGGCGAATGGGTATAATTTTTTTATTGCATCAAAGATATTGAAAAATTTCCTAAAAATGATGTAAAGGGTAAGCGCTGTGCCGCTATTGCGGCTGGCGATGACTTGCGGAGGGTGTGCCGGGAAACGAGGCAACCCCCTTAATCCCCCTTCTCAGGGGGAATATTGGAGTAACCAATTCTAGAAGCCTATGGGTATTTGTTTCACTATAAGAGCATTGACTTATCCGCCTCCCCTGCTAAGGGGTCGGCCTCCCCCGGCTAGGGGGCGGGTTTGAGGCGGGCTTCGAGTTCTTTTACGTTGTTACGTAACTGCGACACGGCGAATTCGGCTTGGCTTCTTAAAGAGGCTTCGGTTACCGGTTCTTCGGTTTTGCCGTAGCCTGAAATTTCTTTACGAATTTTATCCAGTTTTCGTTCTAAAAGGATGCTGCGTTTGGAACTGAAGCTTTTGGCGATGGCACCTTTCAGGCCTTCTCCTGCAAAATGTTTGGTGACTGCCATCAACATCCGTTTTCGCGAGATGAATTTTTTGCCGTTTTTCCAGTCTTCGATGGCCTGGAACATTTCTCGTTCAATGTTGTCGACGATCGCGTTGTAATCGGTAGGGTCGGTCATGTCGTGAATTTCCCCAGGAACCGAGGCCGATTTAATATCGAAGTCAATGGTTTGGTCGACTCCTGTCAGATCGGCAGAGCGGAGGTTTGCTTCCACTTCGTCAGGGCTAAGCATAGGCGCCCAGACTTGCATGATATAGCCTTCGCTTTTAACATTTTTAAATTCATATTCTCCTTTTGCATTGGGCTGTGTGTAGTGACCGTTTGGAACGACAAAGAGAGTGCCGATCATGTCTTTGTGCATGTTGCAACGCAATACGATGGGGCCGGCAGTGTTGAACTCGATGGTTTTGAAAGCCCCTGAAGCCATGGCTCCAAGATTAAACTGGTTGCTTAGAGACTTTGAAAAAATATTATGAACTTCCTTGTCATGGTTCGCGAAAGTTACGGTGGTTCCCACTTGAATAACGGAATGGCGAGGTTGAAAATTTAAACCGCTCTGATTTATAGTCAGTGTCGCTCCCTTTTTCTGGCCTTGTGCGCGCATTTTGGTTTTGGTCTCTAAAAAGACCAATGTGTTGGGACTGGGAGCCTTGCCATTTATAAGAATCGTACCTTTGACGTGAGTGGTCTCGTTGACTTTTTTGGAACCTTCTTCCATTTTGTGTTCCGACCCGGAACCTTCTTCTTTCTTTTCTTCTACTTTAGCGGGTGCGACTTTGGCTTGTTTTACGGGTTCGGGTTTAGGTGTTTGTGGCTTGGGTTGGTTGATCGGTTTTTCTGCTGCAGGATCGTATTTGCCCAAGGCGGTTAGCATCTGGATTACGAAGGGTTTTTCATATTGTTTGTCCAGTTCAATGGCTTTCAAAAAATGGGGTGCAGCCGATTCAAATTTCTTCTGGATTCCCAGAACGATGCCGAGGTTGAAATGGACTAAAGCAAAATCAGGCTCGATCTCAAGCGCTTTTTTATAAGCGCTGACTTCTTGGTCGTACATTTTTTTCCGACCATAAGATTTGCCCAACAAGTTGTAGGCCATAAGGTTGTTGGGTGCCAGATCGATGGTTTTCTGGAATAGGCGGATCGCGTCTTCGGGAATGTCGCCTTCCAGTTGAGACATGGCCCAGTTGAAAGTGATTTCGCTATCGTTTGGAGATAGTTCGTGGGCTCTGGCAAAGCGCTTGTTGGCACCTTCAAACTTTTTTGCCATCCGCAACGCGGCACCCCAGATGGAGTAAAGCTCTGACGAGTCGGGACTGATAACGGAGGCTTTTTCAAATTCCATGCTACCGGCGTTGAATTCTCCCTTTTCGGTGAACTCCATGCCTTTTTGGATATGTTCCAGTGCTTGCCGAGGAAGAGTATTTCTTGGCAAGCACTGTAACATAACCAAAAAGGCATGGAGTTCACCGAAAAGGGAGAATAGACGAAGAAATTATCTAATTCCAAAACGTGAAGAATTACAAAGAAGATCAGAAGGGGTGATGTCCAATGCAGT
>JAJDBA010000033.1 GCA_029261675.1 Nitrospinaceae bacterium | reverse complement strand
GCCTCCAAAATTATGCAGGAGCGCGCCTTGAAAAACACAAAACTAGAAATCATCTGGGATTCGGTTTTGGAAGATGCCGTAGGCGCAGACTATGTAACCGGTGCACGGATTAAAAATATCAAGACGAATGAGAGCCGTGATATAGAAGTAGGCGGAATTTTTTATGCCATCGGTCACACGCCTAATACCAGTATTTTTAACGGACAGCTGGATCTTGACGATGCAGGTTATATAAAAATCAAGTTTGGAACCCAGGAAACAAGTGTCGAAGGAGTTTTTTCAGCTGGAGATGTCCATGACCATAAATACCGTCAGGCTATTACTGCTGCTGGTACGGGCTGTGCTGCAGCACTCGAAGCAGAGCGATGGCTGGCTGAAAAGGGTTTAGGTGAATAAAGATTTATTGCAGGTTTTAATTGAAGACCTACAAAAGATTCTTACCGATAAAAACTTTACGTCCAAACTTGAAGTAACAGGTGATGAACAAATCGACCTGTTAATTGAGCAGATTCAATCCCTCCTGACTGAAGTGCAGCAGCGTGATGATAAAATTGCGTTGCAAAGGAAATCCCTCAAAGCCCAACTAGAAATTCATACCCGTGATCTGGAAGATACAAATAAAAAGCTGACTCTCGATAAACGGGAAGCAATAACAGCTAGTCTTAGTAAATCTGTTTTTCTTGCCAACCTCAGCCATGAGTTGAGAACCCCCATCAATCATATAATGGGTTACAGCGAAATGTTGCAGGAGGAGATGCAAGATGAAGGTTTGGAAGACTTTCTTCCAGATATTGAAAAAATCCGTGCCTCCAGCGATAGCTTGATGAAATGGGTTGAAGAGATTATTGATCTGTCAAAAATCGAATCGGGCCGTTCTGAATTGGAGCATGAAAAATTCAAGGTGAAAGATTTGTTGGATGAACTTTCCCAAAAAGTTCAAGAGGAAATGGACAAGGCTGAAAATAGTTTCCAGATAGACGAGGGAGAGGGAGAAATTGAAGGTGACCGTGGGAGAGTTTTTCGTGTACTCTTGAATCTTCTGATCAATGCGTGCCAGACAACCCAAAAAGGTGAAATATCATTGAAGGTGAGTCGTGAAACGGTGGGTGATATTGGCTGGATATCTTTTGAAGTAAAGGATACGGGGGTTGGAATAAGCCCGAAAATTCTGGAAAACCTTTTTAAAGGCTACACGCATGCCGATGAAAACCTGTCGAGTGGATTTGGCGGCGAAGCCTTAATACTGGCAATCTGTCACCGGCTGAGTCTGGTGATGGGAGGCAATATTCACGCTGAAAGCGAACTGGGTGTCGGTTCTACTTTCTCCCTTCGACTACCTGTCGATATGAAAACACATCTTTCCAAACCGCATGTTGTGCGTGCAACCAATCTTTTTATTCAAGACATCCTGAAGATGAAATAGATTTTTACTATTTCTCTCTCCTCTGTTCAAAACTTGACAAGCTCGTTTACCGATTCTATTTAGATAGAGAAGGTATAACTTTCTAGTGAGGTGATGCGATGCGCTTTGAACAAATGACTATAAAATTACAGGAAGCTTTTTCCAATGCCCAAGCACTGTGTGCTCAAGAACGCCAGCAGGCTTTGGAATGTGAACATCTTCTGATCGTGCTTACTCAGGATGAAGATGGAATTTCGCCTGTGCTGATAAAGAAAGTCGGTGTGGATCCAAACGCCTTTACCGCCAAACTGGAAGAGAGTGTCAATAAGTACCCACGTGTTTCTAACGCGGGGAAGGTTTTTATTTCAGATACGCTGAGCAATGTGGGGATGAAAGCTGAACAGGAAGCTCAAAAGATGCAAGATGAGTTTTTGAGTGCAGAGCATTTCCTGCTTGCCATGGCGAATCATAATAAAACGAAAACAGTTTTTAAATCCTTTGGGCTCACCTATGACGCATTGTTGAAAGGGCTGCAATCCATTCGTGGAGGTCATAGAGTCACAGATGAAAACCCTGAAAGTAAATATCAGGTTCTTGATAAGTTCTGCATCGATCTCACTAAGGCGGCGCGCTCTGGAAAACTTGATCCTGTTATTGGCCGGGATAGTGAAATTCGTCGAGTCATTCAGGTTTTATCTCGACGCACAAAAAATAATCCTGTGCTGATTGGGGAACCGGGTGTTGGTAAGACTGCAATCATTGAAGGGTTGGCGCAACGAGTCACTCACAAAGATGTGCCTGAAAGCCTGCTCAACAAACGAATTCTTTCATTGGATTTGGCACAACTGGTAGCGGGTGCAAAATATCGCGGAGAATTTGAAGACAGACTTAAATCAGTACTTAAGGAAATCACCAATGCGGCTGGTGAAATCATCCTCTTTATTGATGAATTGCATACTCTCGTGGGAGCCGGTGCTGCCGAAGGGTCTATGGATGCATCAAATATGTTAAAACCTGCCTTAGCAAGAGGAGAACTGCATTGCGTGGGAGCTACGACCTTGAATGAATACCGCAAATACATTGAAAAGGATGCGGCACTGGAGCGTCGTTCTCAACCAATCCCTATTGGTGAACCGAGCATTGAGGATACAATTTCTATTTTGC
>JAJDBA010000032.1 GCA_029261675.1 Nitrospinaceae bacterium | reverse complement strand
TCGACAAGCCATTGTTCTTTTTCAATATTTACAATCAACAATCGGTGGCTTCTCGGCGGAATTCCATCAGAATCGAATAAGACTCTTCCAGATGCGGAATAGACATCGAAACCCAAATTTTCTAATAGCAATTGGAATAACCCATTTAACTCAAAACAGTATCCTCCACGCTTTTCAGAAATGAGCTTTTGAAACAATTTAGAAGGATCTAATGAAATTGGATTTCCATAAAGCACATCCAAGTTCTCAAAAGGAATGGTAAAGACATGTTGCTTATGAAGCTCACGCAGAGTCTGGAGATCGGCTTTTGCAGCGTGTTTAAAATTAATGCGTTCAAAATAAGAATCTAAGTTGAAATCTGATTCCATATTTTTTATCAATCCTCATTAATAATTGCCCCAGTTCTCATTACAAAATCAGTACATGCAGATAGTGACTATCGCAGGTTAGAAATCTTCATCTTCAGGGTCGTCGTCTTCCATGGCGGCATCGACTTCGTCTTGTTCTGCTTTATCCATCAACTCTTTAATTTGATCATACCCTGCCGCGAGTTTTTGAATGTTCATCAACATGTTTATGAGCTCTGCGTCCTTACATTCGCGCATTCCGGCGACCAAAGCACCACGTTCATCCTCACCATATTTCTCATCCCATTTGTCAAAAGCTGCCATTATCTTATTTCTACAGTGAAGTATGTCGTAAAAAAAACTTTGAATCTCAATTTTTGCCATAACGTTCCATTCATCAAACCAGGTCAAACCTGGGAAAAATTAATAAAAAACCTTTGCCCTTATAAAAGCCTGATATTATTATAAGATATCTTTATTTTAAACCCGTAAATTATACTACAAAATTCCAAGCTAAAATAATCCATCATGTCAAACGAAGAACGATTTAAAGATAACGAAGACGGCACCATTTCGGACACCCGCTACAACCTGATGTGGACAAAAGAAGACAGCTATCAAATGCGTAAAAAATGGTGCGCGTGGAAAGGGGCCAACAACTTTACTGCCTGGCTGAATGAACAAAAATTTGCAGGACATGAAGACTGGCGGCTACCCAAAAGTCAGGAATGTCGAAACCTTTATGATCATGACAGTAAAAATTCCGACTTCAATGGCGATATCGTCCATCTCGATTACAAATTTCCGGAAGGTTGTGGCTCTAACTATTGGTGCCAGGAAGAATCGGGGATCAATGCCATGGCCTATAATTTTTATAGTGACCGAGCTTATCAAGTCCGCAAAAAAGCCAAAGATGAAGATAATATGTGTTGTAGAGCCGTTCGTACTGCTGGTCCACCCGTAAAAAAGAGCGGGCGATTATCCAGCACAGGTAGAACACGTAAGGAATAGTTTTTTCACCGAAAAATAATATCACCCCACCCTCTGTCTATGGCTCATCATCGAGCAACATTTGCTGAAATTAATTTGAAGGCATTCAAACATAACCTTCAAAACCTGAAAACCATCACAGAACCGGCTACCGGTCTAAGTCCAGCTACCGGCATTATGGCGGTTATTAAAGCCGATGCTTACGGACACGGCGCCCTCCCCTGTGCAAAAGCCGCTGTTGATTCAGGAGTGGATTATCTCGGCGTGGGCATAATTGAAGAAGGAATCGAGCTGAGAAAAAATGGTGTCACCGATCCCATCCTCATACTTGGAAGCATCTTTCCTGATGAAGCAGCGGATTTAGTTCGTCATGATCTTGCAACCATTCTCTGCACTCCCCATTTGGCTGAGACCCTTGCGAAAGAAGCAGAGAAGCAGGGAAAAACCGTGAACGTGCATATTAAAGTGGATACTGGGATGAACCGACTCGGCGTTCTTCCTGAAAACCTGTTGCCACTGATTAAAACCATTAATAATTTACCGAATTTAAAGTTGGAAGGTCTATCGACCCATTTTTCCTCTGCGGATGATGAAGACACATCCATCACCACTCAACAAATGGAGTTATTTCAGAAAACACTTTCTGAATTACAAAAGGCAGGAGTAACAATGCCACCTCTTACCCATTTGGCTAACACTTCCGCCTTACTCCGGTTTCCCGAGAGCCGATCGAAAATGGTACGGCCAGGACTTATCCTATACGGAGCCCTGCCCTCGCCTGTTTTGAATCCTGTCGTGCAGGAAATCTGCCAGAAAGAAAACCTGGAAAATTTCCAACCCGTCATGCAGTGGAAAAGTAGAATCATACTCCTAAAATCGGTACAAAAAGGTCAGCCCCTTAGCTATTCCAGAAAACACTTCACTCAAAAAAATAGTCTCATTGCCACCCTTCCCATCGGCTACGCAGACGGACTGAATAGAAACCTTTCAAACAATATGGATGTTTTGATTAGAGGCAAGCGGGCTCCACAGGTTGGAACCATTTGCATGGACATGATACTCATTGATGTCACCGAAGTTCCTGATGTTCAGATGGGTGACGAAGTGGTTATTTTTGGCAAACAGGGTGAGGAAGAAATTCTGGTAGAAGAACTCGCAAAGAAAAGCAATACCATTCCTTACGAAATTCTATGTAATGTTGGCAAACGAGTTCCGCGAATCTATAAGGGGTGATTTCTATTTTAATATTTTCAAATCTGCTAATTTTGCAATATGATTTTTTTGACACCAGTCGCGAATTCCTTCAACAACTTTTACTGTCACTGTCGGGTCAATAAAATTTGCAGTACCAATTTGTATCGCTTTAGCTCCTACCATTAAAAACTCTAGAGCATCTTCCCTATTTGCGATTCCACCTATTCCGATAACAGGAATCTTTACAGCCCTCACCGTCTGATATACAAGATTCAGAGCCAGCGGCTTGATGGCTGGTCCCGAAAGACCC
>JAJDBA010000031.1 GCA_029261675.1 Nitrospinaceae bacterium | reverse complement strand
CGCTGTGTTGGTTCCCCGGTAATTGGCCCAGGGTTATGGTGCCCCAACCGCCCTTTTCTACATTGTAACAAAACACCACGACTCTGTCCTCATCCCAGAAGAATTGGTCGGCACTCATTCTACCAAAATTGCTGGCGACGTATTCCCATTCTTTTTCAAACGGAAGGCGAATGGTCTGCCCGGTTATTTCACTTTTCCATTTGCAAAAAGCTTTGGCATCGTTCCATGTCACCTGTGTTACAGGGTGGCTGTGCTTCCCATAAAGAGAGTCAGGTTGTCCATCAGGGCAAAGCCAGAAAGCATTTTTATCTGGTGTTAGACTGGGGTTTGAAAAAGATGAATTTCTATCGGGTCCGTTGCTACCGTGCAATGCCAGACTGCCACTGTGATAAACAATTGCATCGATAAGGCTCTCTGCTTCTGTTTTGTGTTGGGTTTCGCTTATGAACTTATAAAACTCTACGTTGGTTACAGGGTGTTTATTTATTAAAAAGGGATTTTCAATTATTACTTCCTGGTGTGGCGCAGAATCTTTTTGTCGTGGATGCCCCATCAAAAACTTTCCGTCGGGAACTTTGATCCACTCATCCCATTTTTCGCTGAACTTATATAGATATTCACTGATGTGGGTATTTTGTTCACTTGCTGTAGCAGAGCCCAAGTGCTGGCGGATGGCTAAAGGCCATTCAGCCTTCGCTAGAGCATCATCGTACTCTAAAGGTTTCTTTTCATCTTCATCGGGAACAATTTCGATCTGCCCTTTTTCTTTTTCCACTTGAAAAGCCTCGGAAAGCTCCTCAAATGCTTTACCAAGATGGGACAGTTTATCTTCGTAATGAGAGAGACTTTCCAGTAGTTCGGCTTTTCGTGATTGATCTTCCTCATTCATTGAGTTCTTAACATCCGCCAGTTCTCGAACGAAGGTTTGATATTCCTCTACACGGCCTCGTAAATCCTTTTCCATCACTTCTACCATCGATTCTCGTTGTTTTAATCTTTCTTGAAGGACTTTTTCCGAAGCTGCCGTTTCTTCCAGAACTAATTTTTCTTTTTCCTTTAAGCTGGAAGTGAGTCGCGTAGCCTCCTCTTCCATGGTCGCTATGCGCTTTTTAAAATCTTCGTATTCAGAGCCTTGCGTCTGAAGGATTTTGTCGTAAGTTGTTTGGAATTCATCGAGAAATTTTTTCACCTCAACCTGATGTTGCACAACATCCGACTTGATCAGTTGGATTTCTTGCAACTCAGCCATTACTTCCGCTTCGATTTCTTCGTTTTTCTCTTGATTGGCTTTTTCTTCAGCCATCTGCTTTTGCTGAAGTTCGAGAACTTTTTGTTCTTCGATTTCTATTTTCTCTTCTCTCTTATCCAGGAGCATTTCCTTTTCAATCTGTCCTACCTCGAGAGAGTTTTTAAACTCTTCGAATTCTTGATTGATAAGGCGCAGTTCATTCGTTTCTCTTTCAATAAGAGTTTCTTCTTTTTCTCGCAGGCGTTTTTGGTTTTTTAGAAGAATTTCGTTTTGTTCAGCCAGTTTCTTGTGCTCACTTTCAAACTCTTGTTCAAGTTCGACGAGCTTCTCTTTTATCTCGTCCTCAACTTTGGGGCGGTCCTCTTCCATGGCCTTTAATAGTTTACGTTTTCTTTTTAGCAGGTCTTCCTGTGTTCTTGCAGCGGTTTTTATCTGGTCTACTGCAAACTTTCCCCCTTCAATGCCACTCATTTCTTTTAATAGTAAAGCTTTCTCCAAGTCATTTTCTTTTTCCTGCTTGTTGAGTAACTTCTGCTTTTTGGAATATTCTTTTTCCAGTTTTTCAAGTTCAGCAAATCTTTTTTTAGTTTGTTCATCGGCTTTCTTTTGAGCGTCCAAAGCGAGTCCTTGCTCACGAATTCTTAGTTTCTCATTTTCTCGTCCAAGACGTTCTTCATCTTCTTCAAATTCTTCAAGCCGACGGATATGGTATTCAGACCGTCTCTGATACTCGTATTCCAACTCTTCCCTTTTCGCTTTATAGTCTTCTTGGAGCCGGGTTTTGAATAGTTTTTTCTCGTTCTCTAGAGATTTTGAAAGCCTTAGTAGTTGTTGATTCTTTTTTGCTTGTTGGGCAGAAACCTTTTTGATTTGTTCTTGTTTTGCTTTTGCAGCTTTGTATGCCTTTTCCTTATAGCTGGATATACCTTTTTCTTCCGCTGTCAGCTTTTCCATGAGCTCGGTCATTTCATCAAACTTTACCCTGAAAATTTGATCTCTTCGGCTGAAATCGGTGTCAAGGCGGTTGCGATTCGATTCATGGTCTTCGAGACTCTGGTTTCTTTCTTTCCTGAGGCTATCTAATTCTTTCTGAACCTCTTCTAATTCTTTGCGAATTCGGGAAGTTTCTTTTTGGCTTTGTTCTTTAGCCTGATCGATATGGGCTTGTTCTTCTTCACGGAGCTTTTGAATTTGAGCCCTGAACTCGGATGTTTCTTTTTCCATCGCCACTTTGCTCTCTTCAAGAATCTTTTCTTTTTCAAGAATTTCTTTCATTTGCTGGTTGGCGAGTTCTTCTTTGTCTTTGAGTCTTTGCAATTGGGCTTCGAATTCGGCTTTTAGTTCATCTGGAAGATTAAATGTGATTTCTGATTCTTTGAATTTTCGATGTTGTGTTGTGGGACCCATCTTTGTTGTTCCTTCAAACTGGATGAAGGTGAAGTCGGGCGACAATGATATCGAAGAAGGGTTCCCACGTTCAGACATCAATGCAAGCAATTCGCTATTCAGTTTTTCGCGCATCGAATTCAGCCAAGGCTTTTGGTCGTCCGTTTTTTCTGGAAGGGAAGGGAAATTACCCGATTTCATTATTTTTTTTATTAAAGTTTCAAATGGAATGGGGCCTACAGAATCAGGGGCCTTACCAGAAGGGTAGAACCCCTGGACGACCTGAAATAGCGCAACAGGCTCCTGACTTCCTGCCTGGGAATAATGATCGCTGAGTAGCTGGATATCTTTTAAAGAGAAATCTTTCGGATTCATGGCCGGGGAATATAAAGGTTATTTATATTAAAGCGGAAAAAACAAGGTAAAACCTTACCTTTTATTATAGCAAAGAGTCCTTTATTTATAAAGACTTACCCTTTAGTTGCATATTGCGCCCGTGTTTGATTTGCGGGATGAGCATGAGGGTGGCAAAAAACATCATTGAGCAAGAAAGAATTCCAATATTTTGGGCACCAATTTGGCTGACGGTCCAATACCCCAGAATCGGGCCAATTGTTCCCCGAATACCTGTGAGGCTGACATGCACAGACATATAGGCCCCTGTTTTTCCGGGCGGGGAATATTTAGTGACCCAAAGGTTCCAGGCAATGCTCCCACCTGCAAACGCGGCGCCTATCAAAGCCGACCCTAAGCCTATTACCCAAGGGTTTGAAGTGACAAAGAATAGAAGAACTCCCAAACCAAAAAACAGATTCAATATCATCCGCAGAACGACAAAATTCATCCTATCAAACAGGGAAGCCCAATAGGGAATGAGAAGCATTCGTAAAGTCTCGGGGATGACAGTGATGATCATCGCTACAAAAATCGCTGATCCTTCAATGCCCCACTCTGGAGCGGTAACATAATCTACTCGAAGCGGCAGAGTCCAAAGGTTGGCAAAACCCATGATGAACCAGGTCAGCAGAACATACCCAAAAGACTTATCCAACCAGATATATTTCATATTGCCAAACGGATGAGTGTGAGGCGTATTTTCTACAGTTTTGGAAGGCATGGAATAAATAGCTAAAGCTTTTGCCATAGCGCAAAATCCGAAGAACGTAAAAATCCAATGGTAGTTTTTGATGTCTAACTCAAGAATCCAAGACCCAATAAAACCAGAAAGAGCAGCAACTCCTACTGAAAGCAAGAGAGGTTTGGAAAAATAAGTCGCACGTTTGTCTGCCGGATAATTGTCGCCATAAATATCTGTAACAAAGGGCAACAGGGCACTGCGGCAGATATAGCCAGTAATTATCAAGCAGGCAAATTGAGTAAGGGATTCTGTCCATGCTGCAAGAACAAGGCAAACTCCTGTAATCAGTGACGGCAGGGCACCCCAGGTAGACTTCTTCCAATTTGTCAGGGATGCGTAATGCAATAGCACCATGGAAAGAAACATCCCCATAAAGGGTGCAGCGGCGATCAACGCTTTGGTGTTTTCGCCAGCGTTGAAATATCGAATCGCTATGAACAGACAAAACGTTTGTGCGCCGGAAGAAAGGACTCCTTCGAATCCGCCTCTCCATAAATCGCATCGATAAGTTTTTTGTGTTTTAGCTTCGGAAGTTAGATCGACAGATGGGTTCAATTCAGTTGGCCCCTGCATTTAGCGATATAAACCTTGTTGAACTCAGCATACGGTTGCAGGGCTAAGGCAGCTTGAAAACTTTTGATAGCCTCTGGGTAACGTGCAAGCTGAAATAAGCAGAGGCCATGTCCATTCCAGGCACCAAAGTGACTGGCGTTGAGTTTTAAAGTGATCTCACATTCTTTGATCGCTGGGGAATATTTTTTTTGCATGTATAACACGGTAGCAAGTTTGTTGTGAGCTTCGGCAAAATTTGGGAAATCCATCACGAGATTTTCAAATACCTCCTGGGCTTTTTGATACTGCTGGCCATCCATAAACTGCGTTCCTTCGCGAACTCGGAACTCTGCTTCTTCGCCTGCCTGACTGAACCAAAGGTCCCATAAAGCCCGCGTTGCGTTTTGTCGCAAGGCAGATTCCTTGCTCAATAAGTCCTGTAACAATTCTTTTTCATTCATTTTCAGATAGCGTAATAAATTTTGGTAGCAATATTGTAGCAGGTAAATGATAAATAGGGTTTTGCAACTCGAAATCGTATTATTTTTCTCGAACCTGGCTCTAGGTAAGCGTAAAATCATTAATAATTAACATCGGATATTTTCTATATGATTTTTAGCAGTTCAAATTCAGCAGAAATTCTGGTTATCGGCGATGAGGTGATAAGTGGTTTGATCGTAGATACCAACTCCAAATATCTAGGAGAGCGCATTTATGAGTCTGGGGTAGGAGTTTCGCGCATAACCAAAATAGGAGATGACTTTTCTATTATGGAAGAATGTGTCGAACAGGCTTTGCAGCGTTCCAACTGGATAATTCTGACAGGTGGATTAGGAATCACTCACGATGATATTACCAAATCAGTGTTGACGAAAGTTTTTGCGTCTAATTTGCATCGTGATGAAAAAGTCATCCAGATGTTGGAAAAGACGTTTCGTAAAAGAAACCGAGCGATACCGAAAAGTGTTCAATCGCAATGTGAGGTCCCGGATAATTGTCAGGTTTTATATAATAAGGTAGGCACGGCACCGGGCTTCCGGTTTGAAAGAGAAGGACATGTTTTGTTTTGTCTACCGGGTGTGCCGCATGAGATGAAACATTTATTCGAATGCTATATTGCTCCTGAACTGGTTAAACATTCGTCGCAAACATTTTCCCATCGCATTCTTAAAACCACGGGAATCTCCGAGGCCGATTTATGGGAGAAAGTGGGTTCTATCGATGCATTACAGAAAAAGGTAACTCTGGCTTCTTTGCCTTCACATTTAGGAGTGCGAATTCGAATTTCTGTTCTGGCAGAAACGAGAGAAAAAACGACTCTTGATGAGGTGGAACAGTCTTTGAGAGATCGTATCGGGCAATATATTTATGGGAAAAATGAAGAGACGCTGGAAGGTAAAGTAGGGCAGTTACTGACTGAAAAATCCATGACAGTCGCTACAGCTGAGTCTTGCACTGGAGGGTTGATCGGCCACTTGCTCACTCAAATTTCAGGGAGCTCCAATTATTTTAAAGAAGGGTTCATTGTTTATAGTAATAAGGCCAAAGTATCCCGCTTGGGTGTGGAACAACAGGTGCTTGATGAGCATGGTGCGGTCAGTGAGTCGGTAGCTCGATTGATGGCAGAAGGAGTTCGACGGATTAGCGGGGCAGATATAGGCGTGTCGGTGACGGGAATCTCTGGTCCGACAGGAGGCAGTGAGAAAAAACCGGTGGGTTTAACTTTTATCGCGGTCAGTGACTCCGCTGGAACTTGGTGCGGAAAATATATATACACGCATGACCGGATTAAAAATAAAGAACGTACCGCACAAACCGCTTTGAACCTTGTGCGCTTGCGGTTGCTCGGTCTGTTGGAAGATGCTTAGTTGAGAGAGAGATCGTATTCAATATGCAGTTCAGCGTTTTGCAAAATTTTTAAAAGGAAGAATTAGCAGAACACCTGCAACAAACCCACCGATATGCGCAAACCATGCGGTTCCTCCGGTTTCGGAAGAAGCACTGTTCCAAATTTGCAGTCCCACCCAGAACAGCAACAGCAGGATTGCCGGAATACGTGCAATCGTCCAGAAAAAACCAAGAAAGATAAATGTTCTTATTTTCGCAAAAGGGAATAAGATCAGATACGCACCCAAGATACCGGAGATGGCTCCGCTGGCACCGACCATTGGAATTTTAGAGTCCAAGTCTGTGGCAATATGCCCGAATACAGCGAGGGTTCCACAGACGAAATAGAACAATACGAAGCGAAATTTTCCCAATACGTCTTCAATGTTGTTTCCAAAAATCCAAAGGTAGAGCATGTTTCCACCAAGGTGCCAGATGCCTGCATGCAGAAACATGGATGTATAAATTGTAGGATATGTTGTAAAAGGGCTGTTGAGCAATTGCTTGGGAACCAGAGCGTAGTCGGCGTAAAGAACACTGGCATGAACAGGTAAATTAGCTCCGTAAAGAAAAACCGCTATATTTAATACAATAAAGCACAAAGTTAAAAATGGAAAATTGCGCGTTGGGTTATCATCTTTCAGAGGAATCATCTATTACTTGGGTACAATATGGTAGAATTGGAAATGCTCTTGGCAAACGACAATATTATAAGCGATTAAAAGTATTTGGCTATGGATGATATAGAAGGACTGGTTCCCTTATCAGAAGGAGAAAACCTTCCGGTTGCTCCTGAGCGACCCGAAGAGTCAATAGAATGGGTGATCGAAACTTATCGCAAGCACCAGTTGATCAAGGTGACTTCTTGGTTAGACGAGAATCTTGGTAAAGGGAGAAGGAATAAAACTCTGATCCCGAGAGTATTGTTGGACGTTAACCCGATCACACATCGACAAAGCTTACTCGAAATAGTTTTTCCCGCTCCTAGAATCATCAATGAAGATTTGCTGGAAGTGAATAATTTAAAATTCATGCTGGATGTTGAATCTGGAATGGGAAAAACCACCTTCCTAATGCATTACCTTGAAACGCTTCTGGATGCCTCGACTCATCAAACCTATTCCCTCCCTATTTATTTTCATTTAGGAAATGTCCCTGAGGGGGGTGGATTTCAACAGTTTCGTGAATCTGTCAATCGTGAAATCATTGATGTGATTCTTTTGGAAAAAGAAGAAAACCCGGATCTGATTCTTGATGAAGATTTGTTGCAAATAACATTGAATTCCATCTTTGGTTATAGCAAGTTTATGTTTTTGCTGGATGGTTTTGATCAGCTTCATCCTCAGGACCGATTTAGGTTTTTTGTAGATTCTTTTTTGGACGACAATGCCTTTCACAGCAACTTTGTTTTGCTTACCAGTAATAAATTTGAATTTGGTTCTCTGGCGACAGATGCGATCATCAAACGAGGCGAAGGTGCTGCTTTTCAAATGACTTTTCAGGCTCTTGACCCAAAAGAAAGCAGCGTATATCTGGGAGATGCCGCGAAAAACAATGTAATAAAAGAACTTGCTGCTTTTACACCGGAACTATTGAAGACACCCATTTTACTGAAAATGATTCGCACTCTGGAAGAAAGTGAACTGCTGGAAGGATTAAATAATAGAGCCGAGATATATACGCAGTGGTTCAAACATTTGTTAGCTGAATTCGATAAAAATGACAGTGAATTAGAAAAGTGTATGGATCAATTGGCCGAGATTTCTTTTCAGCAAATGCTGGATGGGAAAGTTCAGCGCTTTCAGAAAGAGGAGCCGGGGTACGATAAGTCCAACATCGATAAAGATAAGTTCGATCTGTTAATGGAGGGCGATGACCTTGCTCCATGCTGGAAGAGAATTCTTCAGCAGACTCCACGTCGATGGGAGTTTCGTCACCCTTCCTACCAGGAGTTTTTTGCAGCACGACATACTGCCAAGATATCTGAGTGGCAAGGCATCGTGAGAAAAAATTGCAGTGATGCGAAATGGCACGAAGCTTTTAAAATATTGGCAGGTATGGTTTCTGGTAAAGAACTTTTCGATATTTTTATTGAAGAGGGAGCTGTGATGTTGGCGGGTAATTCCCTGCGAGAGGTTAGAGAACTCCCTGAAGGACAAGATTTGCTGGTCCGTCAGCTACTAAAATATCAATGCCCGGAAATGCTTCCGCAGTTTAAACCTTGTCGCTTGATTCGCGTTGAGAATGTCTGGAAGGCCAATGATGCAGATTATTTGCAATCCTTATTAAATCGATTGTTGATGCGAGAACATCGCGACAGCAGAATATTGTTCAGTGTTTTTGAACTGGTGCTTGCGAAAGCCGGGAAAAACATTCACACGTTGCTGGATAATTATGATTTAGAGCCGATTAGAAATCTTAAAGAGTTCCAGGAGTTTTTTAAAGAGTCGAAAGATGGCAGTCAGGTGACTCTCTCCAAGATTAGAAAATATGGTGAAATGGTAACGGTGCCACAAGGAAAGTTCGTCTATCAGGAAGAGGATGATGAGGAAGATAAAATTGACATGAAAGAGTTTGCGATCATGAAATTCCCTGTGACGAATGCGTTGTATGAACAATTTGATCCGCAACATAAAACCCGGTTTCCAAAATATTCATGGGAGGAGGATCAACCGGTTATTGGCGTCAATTATTATGAGGCGATTATTTTTTCTTTTTGGATGGGACTTCGTCTACCGACTGAAAAAGAATGGGAAAAAGCCGCAAGAGGAACAGATGGCCGGGTCTACCCTTGGGGCGAACCTATGGGCTATGAAAAAGGATTCGCAAATACATGTGATTTTATGGAATGCAAAACGACCTCTGTGTTCGACCTGGAACCGGGGCTCTCCCCTTATGGATGTTTTGATATGGCGGGAAATGTATGGGAATGGTGCGTGCAGCTGAATGCTTCCAGGCATTCAACGCAGCGGGTTGTTAGAGGCGGCTCGTGGATGAATTATCTTGTGCACGCAAAATGTTTTTATCGCAATTCGTTTGATCCGGCAGAAAGATATTTGGCTGTAGGTTTACGTTGTGTTTCCGGCGCACGCTTTACTGAGATTGAATCCGAAGATATGGATGACGATTGAAGGGCAGGACCCCACTTTGCTAGCACCCGGATCGGCTTCCTTAGAATAGACCATAAATACTATTTTATTATCAATGGCTTAACTGGTAGAATAATCAAACCTGATTCTATTAATTATGCGAGATTAACTTTTAGAGGCAATTTTGAGTTTTTTTTGCAAAAATAGGTTAAAATTGGCGTTTTTCATGTCAGGTTATGATTTTCTGGACACATTGAAACTTTATATATGAGCAACCAAGCAAAAAAATTCCTCAGTATTGACGATGATCGAACGTTGCAGATGATCGTCAAGCAGATATTGAGTAAGTCGTTTGGCCCTCAGGTGCTTGAAATATTCCAAGCGGGTACCGGTGAAGAAGGGCTGAAAATGATGCGCGAAATCAAACCCGACATTATTCTTTGCGATATCCACATGCCTGGGATGGATGGTTTTGAGGTTTGCCAGAAGGTGCGCGAATTGAAATTGCGCTCTGCGGTGATTCTCATGTCTGCTTATGACTCTGAGCAGGACAATGCCATAAAAGCGAGTGAAACCGGAGCCGATGCTTATTTGTCGAAGCCTCTGAAAAAAGGGGAACTGCTTTTCGTTGTGAATTTTGTGATGAGAGTGGCTCACCTCAATGATGCGGTATTCGAAAAGAACAAACAGTTGGAAGCCTCTTTGGGGCAATTGAAACAGTTTCACCAGAAACTGGCTGCTTTGAATGAAGAACTGCGAAATGATAAAAGGCGTCTTGGTGTCAGCCTGAAAGAAATGACGGAGTTGAATGATCAACTGGAAAATAAAAATGAACAGATATCTTCCATGGTGGATGAACTCGCCAGCCGCTTTGATTCTACAGAAGGCCTTTTAGCAGCGATCATTGAACTTCACCAAACGGAGCATCGAGGCCATTCGGAAAGGGTTACCGAAGCGGCTATATTTATAGCAGAAAAACTGGGTCTCACTGAATATCAAGTCAGGAATGTGAAGTCTGCGGCTCGCCTGCATGAATTGGGCATCGTTGCGATGCCGACTGTTGAAAAAAGAAAAGAAGCGGTAAATGAAGAAGAGCTTGATTATATAAAAGACAAACCAAAAACCAACCATCCATTGGTAGGAGAAATGTTACTTAAAGAGTTTCCGGGGTTTGAGATGGTTGCAGAAATCATTCGGCATCTTCATGAAAATGTAGATGGCTCGGGTTCACCAGATGGAATGTTTGGTGATCGTATTCCTGTAGGATCTCGAATTGTTGCGGCAGCAAGTTATTTTGACCACAATAAAATGGCGCATCCCAACCTTTCGAATGAAGAAATTCTCGCTAAAATGGATGAGAAGACTGGAATTATTTTTGATGATTCGATCATGCGTGCTCTAGGAGAGTATGTAGCGCTACAGGGAACAGTGGAAGAAGTACCAACAATGGACTGCTCGGTTTTTGCTCTGGCAGAGGGAATGGAGCTGGCAGAGGATATTATTTCGGCTTCGGGGATCAACCTTCTTAGAAAAGGTACGGTTCTGGATCAAGAAACTCTGGATAAAATTCTGAAGTTTCATAATGTTGATCCCATTTCAGGGATTATTAAAGTAAAACAACCTTCATAAAAAATGGATTTAGCTTCCTTA
>JAJDBA010000030.1 GCA_029261675.1 Nitrospinaceae bacterium | reverse complement strand
GATGCTGGTGATCTGACTTTCAGCAATGAAATTGATCTTGCTTCAAGTCTGGAGGGGCGAGAAATGCTCTTTCAACTGACCAGCCGAGACCGCAATGAACTGCGATTGATTGAAGATGCTTTGTTTAGAATAAACGAAGGTACTTTTGGGGCATGTGAATCCTGTGAGGAGCCAATAAGTCTGAAGAGGTTACAGATCATGCCACTCACCCCTCTATGCATCTCTTGTCAGGAAGCTGCTGAAAACTTATAGTCTTTATTTTCCGTGGCATTTTTTGTATTTTTTGCCACTTCCGCAAGGACAAGGGTCATTTCTCCCGACCTTTTCATCCTCCCGTCGGACTGTAGCGGGCTTGTCAGAGTCTTCCACACTTCCTCTATGCTCAACCACCTGTGTTGGCTGTGCAATAATATCTTCATCGTCGAACTCACTTTCCCTTCGCACTTGAACCTTGAAAAGATATTCTGTGGTTTCTTCTTTTATCTTTGCCATCAAATTACTGAAAAGAGCAAAACCTTCTTTTTTATACTCGGTCAGTGGATTTTTCTGAGCATACCCCCGCAGGCCAATACCTTCTTTCAAATGATCCATTCCCAGCAAGTGGTCCTTCCAAAGAGTATCTAAGACCTGAAGCATAATTATTCTTTCCTGATGCCTCATCGCGGCGGGTTCTATCTCTAATTCTTTGACAATCACATCTTCCTTTAATTGGTAGACTTCACATACTGCATCGATAACCGATTCATATAGTTTTTCACGGTTACAATCTTCTAGTTTCAGTTTATGTTTGCCTTCAATCTCCAATTCATGCTCATTGATTTTTTCTATATGAGCACCAAACTGCCGTCCAAGAAAATCGTTTAAATATTCGATATCCCATTCTTCAGGATAAATTTTTTCATGTGCCACTTCGGAAACGATGTCATCAACCAGTTCATCTGCCATATCAAGAAGAATTTCTTTGGGGCTTTCCGCAACGATGATACTTCTTCTGAGAGCATATAGAACTTCTCTTTGGCGATTCATTACATCGTCATACTCTAGAACATGTTTTCGAATATCAAAATTATGAGCTTCTACTTTTTTCTGGGCATTGGCAACCGCCTTGGAAACCATGCTGTGCTCAATGGGTTGACCTCCCTCCATACCTAACCGTGCCATAAGAGGGGAGATTTTATCCGAACCAAAAATGCGTAACAGGTCATCTTCCAAGCAGAGAAAAAATCGAGAAGAACCTTTATCCCCCTGCCTCCCTGATCGCCCTCGCAACTGATTGTCAATACGCCGACTTTCATGGCGTTCGGTACCAAGAATATGAAGTCCGCCTAATTCAGGAACTCCTTCACCAAGAACAATATCAGTTCCCCGGCCTGCCATATTGGTAGCAATAGTAACGGCATTAGGTTGTCCAGCCAGAGAAATGATCTCTGCTTCTGATTCATGGTGTTTTGCATTGAGCACACTGTGCTTGATGCCAAACTTTTTTAATTTCTTACTCAAAAGCTCTGACTTCTCAATTGAAATCGTACCCACTAGAACGGGTCGACCTATTTCGCTTAACTCTCGCACTTCCTCAATCACTGCATCAAATTTTTCCTTTTCCGTTCTATAAATCACATCGGGAAAGTCTTCGCGAATCATAGGACGGTTGGTCGGCACTACAACTACTTCGAGCTTATAAATCGACATAAACTCTTCTGCTTCCGTATCAGCGGTACCGGTCATTCCACCCAATTTTTCATACATACGAAAATAGTTTTGGAATGTGATGCTTGCAAGAGTCTGATTCTCATTTTCTATATTGACACCTTCCTTTGCCTCCAAAGCCTGATGCAAACCATCGCTATATCTTCTGCCGTTCATCATTCGCCCGGTAAACTCATCAATGATGATGACTTCACCGTCACGAACAACATAATCCACTTCGTTTTTAAAAATCCCATGCGCTTTCACAGCTTGATTCAAGCAGTGAAGAGTTTCAATATTCGTAGGATCATAAAGATTCTCTATATTTAGATCCTTCTCCATTTTAGCGATCCCCTCCTCAGTAAGGGATGCCGTCCGAGCCTTTTCATCGATCGTGTAATGTTCATCTTTTTTCAAGGCGGGAACCAATTTATTAACCTTGTAATACTTATCAGTAGATTCCTCTGCAGGGCCTGAGATGATCAACGGAGTTCGCGCTTCATCGATCAAAATATTGTCGACCTCATCAATGATTCCAAAGTTCAATTCTCGTTGAACCATTTGCTCTTTGGAGAACTTCATATTGTCACGCAGGTAATCAAAACCAAATTCAGTATTGGTTCCATAGAGCACGTCACAGTCGTAGGCGGCCTTTCTTTCTTCTTCAGGAATATCGTGATAAATCATACCGACGGAAAGACCCAAAAATTTGTATACCGTTCCCATCCATTCACTATCCCGGGTTGCCAAATAATCATTTACGGTAACGACATGAACACCCTTTTCTTCCAGTGCATTTAGGTACACTGGTAATGTGGCCATCAGGGTTTTCCCTTCACCTGTTTTCATTTCGGCGATTTTCCCCTCGTGCAAAACGATCCCGCCAATCATCTGGGCATCAAAGTGTCGCATCTCAAGAGTTCGCCAACTTGCTTCACGAACTACAGCAAAAGCTTCAGGAAGAATTTCATCCAACGTCTCGCCTTTAGAAATTCTATCTTTAAACTCCGTTGTCTTTTCTTTTAACTCGGCATCGGTGAGGGGTTTGATTTTATCTTCCCAGCCATTGATTGATTCCACTATGACCTGGATACGTTTTATTTCCCGATCATTTCGGGTACCAATCATTTTTTTTATGAGTCCAAATACCATCGCAATTTAAACCGGAAAAATTTTATAAAATGGGAAGAATACAAATCCTGCTAGATTAGAAACAGCAAATGCCATTCTGATTATGAAGAAATAATGTTCGAGTGGGGAGGAAATGTACCAGGAACCAACTCAATATATTAGTGGCCTATCAATCTTCCAGGATATAGTTTTTTGGGGTTACAGGAACGCCATGCAACAAAACTTCATAATGCAAATGCGGCCCAGTGCTCCTTCCCGTACTCCCAACCAACGAAATCACCTGCCCTCGCTTGACACGGTCACCCACTTTAACTAGATGCTTTGAGTTATGCCCATAGCGAGTCACGACACCGTATCCATGATTAATCTCGACCATGTTACCGTAGCCATACTCTCTGCCTTCTACAACAACCTCACCGTCGGCAGTGGCTCTAACAGGCGATCCAGAACGTGCAGCAATATCCCACCCCTCATGCTTTTCACGCAACCCCGTAAATGGTGATTTACGAAAACCAAATGCAGATGTTACCCAGCCACGAGTCGGCCAGATCGAAGGCGTTGAGGAGAGAAGCGATTTCTGGTTCTTAAAAAAATTATCGAGCTCTTGAAAGCTGATGCTTTGAATTTTTGCCTGTTTATCCAAATGGTCCAAACCATTAGACAAACGCTCGACCATACTTGCAGCACCACGACCCATTGAAGTATTGAAACTGCTCGTAGTTAATCCATAAGGGCCACCAACGCCCCAGTTTTTTTCTACAGATTTAGGAGAGTTTTCAAGTGCTGTGATAACTCGCAACTTTTTCTCAAAACGTTCCAGTCGAGCCATCTCAGTTTCAAAATTCTTGACCTGATGAGAAAATTTTTCTACTTGAATTTTTCTTATTTTTGATTCTTTGCGGAGTTTGGCCAGTTCTGTTTCATTGCCCTGCAACTGCAAATATTGCTGAACGAAATAAACAGAGGAACCCAAAAAAGCAACAAAAAGGACTCCGCTTACTATAAACCCAAGTTTTGCAATTTTTCTGGGAAGGCAGATTTTCTTGGGGGAACTTAAAGCCCCAGGGAATACAACTATAGTAAAATCGTCTTTTTGCACCCTCTCTCCTTAACTGGAAATTAAAAACCCTGTAAACCTTGCAATCCTAACGCTTAAACCCCTTATTTGTCAATAGTTAAATACCAAAAGGCTCTTAAGGAGACTAAACCCGAAAAATCAGGATTTATCAACAAGCCTACCATTAGCAAGACCGAACCTCACTGTCAATCTAATGGCTTTATTTTATCTCTCGCCTGAATATGATTCGGATTTAGAGCTAGCACCTGAGCAAAATAATTCTGAGCTTTTTGAAGGTTTCCTTTTTCTTCATTAAGCAAACCCAAACTAAATAAAGCGGGGACCTGACCATTTACATCTCTTATCTCCTGGTAAATTTTCAACATATCCTCAAATCCGAGAATCGCATTATCCAAATCACCTTTTGAGTAAGAACCAAATGCCCTTTGCCTAATTACACGTGCCAGAGTTTTACCGTACCCCCATTGTTCAGAGCTATTTTGCGGCAGGTTTTTATATTCATTCGCAAAACGATCGGGCTCTCCCATTTCCTGATAAATTTTTTGCAGGTTCGAAAAGAACATGGACTCTTTAGGGTCCGTTTGAATTGCGCTTTTCACCTTGTCAATCGCAAGAGCATACTGTTTTTTTTCCGAAAAAATGGCACCTAAATTGTTCAAAGCGAGGCCATTTTCTGGGTTCATTTTAAGAGCCTCCTCAAAACTCTTCTCGGCCTTATCATAATCTGCCTTAAGATAATTTAAATAACCAAACGCATACCAGAGATGAGTAGAGTCTTTATTCGATGCCTGGTAATTTTGTAAAAACTGTTCGGCATCAGTCAAACCCTCTATCTCTTTCCAGGCTTTTAACATCATCCTGAAGGTAGCGCTGGTCTCCCCTTCCGACTTTAATATCCCTTTAAACTTTTCAATAGACTCTTTATAGCGCGCTCTGGCAAAAAGAATTTGAGCTTCATCTTTCTCAGACAATTTAAATTTTTCATAACCAGAATGAGCTTGTGCTAACACGGGAGAAGGACTCAATAGGAGTCCAAAAAATAACAGGAAGGATATTACGACCATAGGTTTTTCTCGCTGGTTAAGACCGAATATAGATATTTGCTAACTCGAATCACTATCCATCAGAAACCGGTAAAATCAGGAGAGTTTTCATGAGGGGGTGCATCATTTCGCTCTGCCCGATCAAAGAATCGAGTAAATTGGTTTTCGAAATGCAATTGGATATCTCCAATAGGACCGTTTCGTTGTTTGCGGACCAATATTTCAGTTTTTCCAGGGTCATCTGTTTCCGGGTTATAAACCACATCACGGTAAATAAACATGACCACATCCGCATCCTGCTCTATAGAACCGGACTCTCTCAAGTCTGAAAGCATAGGTCGTTTATCTGTACGGCTTTCAACGGCACGACTCAACTGTGATAGTGCAATGATCGGTACGTTGATTTCTTTGGCCAATGCTTTAAGCCCCCGAGAAATATCAGAAACTTCCAACTGCCTGCTTTCCGTCCCCCCGCGCCCATGCATCAACTGCAAATAATCGATAATGATGAGGCCTAACGGTTGTTCTGCGGCGAGTCGACGCGCTCTGGCCCGAACATCCAATACAGACAGAGCCGCGCTATCATCAATAAACATTTTGGCCTCGGAAAGCTTGCTCCCTGCTTCATGAACCTTCGGCCAATCGCTTTTCGCCAAATAACCCGTACGAACTTTCGATGAGTCTACTCGAGCCTGAGAACAAAGCAAACGCACTCCCAGTTGTTGCTTGGACATTTCCAGACTAAAAATTGCGGTAGGAATTTTTTCGTGAAGAGAAACATAACGAGCAATATCCAACGCGAAACTTGTTTTACCCATACTGGGACGCGCGGCAAGAATAATCAGATCCGATGGTTGGAAACCCGCAGTCATATTATCCAAGTCGGTGAACCCACAAGAAACGCCCGTCACCATTCCCGGTTTCATGGAAAGCTTTTCCAGGTTGGAAACGTTTTCGCGGATTATATCAGGGAGCTTGAAGAAACTGGCTTTGGTCCTTTTCTCCGAAATTTCGAAAATGGACTGTTCGGCCTTATCCAACAGCGTGTCCACATCATCTCTATCACTATAACTATTAGAAACGATATCCGTAGCGGTTTGAATAAGATCCCGAAGAATCTTTTTTTCTCTGAGAATTTTTGCGTGGTGGCTGACAGCGGTAGCTGTAGGAATATAGTCCTCAAGAAGGCTCAGGTATTCGAGACCTCCCACATTATCTAACTCATCTTTTTTTCGTAATCGATCAGCTATAGCGAGAACATCAATAGGCTCATTGGCCTCAAACTGTTCCCTCATGACAATAAAGATTTTTTTATTTGCAGCTTTGTAAAAATCTTCTTCGGTGAGGACTTCTAGTGCCTTGGCGATAGCATCTGCAGAATGCAAGCAAGACCCTAACACGCTCTGCTCCGCCTCCTTATTATAAGGAGGTAATTTATTCAGAGAGATTTCGGTCAGAGCGTCTGCCATGATTCTTAATACTCAATCGAATGGGCTGGAAATTATTCTGCTGCTTTTTCCTGCGGTTCTTCAGTCGCTTCTGTTTTTTCTTCTGCCTCAGCTTTTTCTTTTCCTTCTACTTCGGCTTTTTCAACCACCTTCTCGCCTTCAACGGTAAGTTTGATCTCGGCAGTCACCTCAGGATGAAGCTTGACGGGGATAGAGTATTCCCCAGCCTTCTTAATAGGCTCCTGAATTTGAATTTTTCGTCGATCAATATCAATTCCTTTTGCCTTCAGCAAATCAGAAATCTCTTGAGCGGTAACCGCACCGAACATTTTTCCACCATCGCCCATTTTTTTCTTAATCTGAATAGTCGCCGCACTGATTTTATCCGCGACTTCCTGAGCAATGCCAGTAACCTTTTTGACTTTAGCCTGAACAATTCTTTTTTGATGATTAAAAGCCTTAAGATTATTCGGTGTTGCAAGCAGAGCTTTTCCTTTCGGGATAAGAAAGTTTCTTCCATATCCGTCTTTCACTTCCACTTCTTCACCACAATATCCGAGACCGTCTACATCTTCCTTCAACAACAGCTTCATAAAAATTTTCCTTTCCTGAAACCCCTAATTTTCTGCTTCTGGTAATGGGTTTCTAATTTTCCTGAAATCCACCCAGATATCGAACACGCCAATTCCGGCTACCAATCCGATAAAAAGGGGTTGCGCAAATATTAAAATAAAAAGAGCAATCCAAAGAAACACAGGGACTTTTCTAGCCTTTAAAAAATGAGTCACAATACTCATACCCTGAGCAAAATATATGACCATCATTACTACAAACAAATTCAGGCCCGCATCCGCCATCATTCCCTGCCCCAGAAATAATGCAGCGCTGGATACTATAAAACCCCAAACTAAATTTTCCGGGCAAATCCATTCGGCGAACGTGCGCTCCGAGAAAAGTCCCGGTCCGTAAATCCGCCTCCAAACAATCCGCAATAGACTGTAGTTTGCCATTGCACTAACAAGAGAACCAATGAGCACAAATGCCGGATAAGCGGAAGCAAACCCATCCACCGTTTTATCAACAAATGCCTTCATGTCGGCAATGTCTGCCTTACTATCGCCAGCAGCTTCAAAGGCCTCCATCGATTGAACGAAATGCGCCCGTATCTGCTTTTCAAAAAAATCTTTGATGGTGGTGTCCTGACCCCCTAACAGAGCTACCAGAAGCAAAATTGAAACCCCCGCAGAAACTAAAGACGATGCCCCTATGCACCAGTCTCCAGGAAACCGCGCCCGGATCATTTCTCCCAATATCAATGCCATCACAGCATATTCTGCCATGAACAACAACGCCTGCTTCTCACCTACGAGAAACCAAAGAACGCCAAAAATCAGGACCATCAAAACTGCCGAAGCCTGTTTGCCTCGCTGTAAATAAATAAAAACCAGCGGAAATGGCGATAGGACCCCAACCAGTGCCCCCAACGGTGGAAAAACCGCCAAGGCAAATAAAAGCGCGAAAACCAGAATTACAGGTAGCAATAAATTTTGCGACCGTTGCTCCTGGGTCAAAATCAGTGTTGAACCGAGAAAGGCAATAAAGCAATATTGCGCGCTTTTTTAATTGCTCGGGTCAGCAACCGCTGACACTTTGCGCAATTTCCTGAAATACGTGAGGGAACAATCTTTCCTCTTTCAGAAATCAAGGGCTTCAATGCTTTTATGTCATGGAAATCAATATAAACTTTGCTGTCATCATCGTTACAAAAGCGACAGATTTTTTGTGAAAAAAATGAACGTTTTTTTGTCTCAGCCATAGTTACCTTCTTTTATCTTTAGTTTAATTAAAACGGAATATCGTCAGCGTCTGGAGCAGGTGTTGAGCCTGAGCCCATGTCCACCTTCGCACCTTGCTTGGTTAAAAATTGTACATTATTGGCTACCACTTCCAGCTTACTTCGCTTCTGACCGCCATCGGCTTCCCAAGTCTGGTAGTTCAATCGCCCTTCAATAAATGCAAGGCTGCCTTTATTCAAATATTGGGCACAGTTTTCACCCTGCTTTGCCCAAACCGTAATATCAACAAAACAGACTTCTTCT
>JAJDBA010000029.1 GCA_029261675.1 Nitrospinaceae bacterium | reverse complement strand
TTCGAGTCTTCTCTTCGGCACTCTCTAACGAGAGTCGCAAGATTTTTCACCCTATTGGTTTTTTAGTTATCTTATATTTAAACCAAAAATTTGGTCCATTTGATATAAAGCGACCTTGGTAATAATTAATCAAGCATCATCAGCTATCCATGAAAGGGTCTGAAGTAAAGGATTCAAGTCCACTATTCACGGTAAGTTAACCCATGAGGGTCAGTCTACCCGTGTTACTCGCAAGTGAGCGTGGAATATAATATTGGGACTATAACAAACGTACTCAAAATCTTTATGCTGAAAAGTTTAGAAAAGAATTGAATTGGATTAAAATTATTACACTATAAATTCTTTTTATGATCCTGGTTTTTTGTGCAGAGAATCGTCGGTAGTGCCTATCATCTCTACTAGGATATTATCTTTCCCGAAAGAAAGTATGACGGAGGGGGCTTTTTTGCGTAACACGGGTTCAATGTCTTTACCTTTTAGAATCGTCGGCAAGGAACGTTCTGTTTTAAGATCGATAGTTTTTAGGTCCATATCGATATCGCCAAAAACAATGTTGGCAATTTCACTGGTCAAGTCGCCTATATCATCGCTACTGGTATCCATTTCAACACCTACAAATTTGGTGGATATTTTTCTGACTTGATCATCGGTTAGCATGAGCAGAAGAATAAACTTAACATCACCAATAAAAGATACGATTCCAATCAGGTCGTTATGAAAATCTTTAACGACTTTCTCGAATTTGATTTCCTCTTGACAGATGCTTGTGAGTTTCCTTGAAACAGAGATTTTCACCTGGTCTATTATTTTCGCGAGAATTTGAGGGTCTAGTTTCAATTAAGTTCCTACTTTCAAATAGATTAATATTCCAAGCTTTTTATCAGGGTGAATCTTTTTCAAGTCTTTTCTAAAAGCTCTTCGCCATACTTGCCTACTTTGTAGAACAGCTCTGTTCCTGAACAAGCGGTAGTTACCAGATCTTCAGGAACCAAATCTTTTACCGAAACGATACCTGCAATCTGCCCGTTTTCTTCGACCACCAGATGCTGCCGCCCCTCTTGAGATATTTTGATACAGGCATCGGGTTTGGACATATTGATATCCACGGTATAAAGAGGCGAAGACATCACGTCAGCAGTAGGTGTGGATTTCGGATCTCTTTTGCCAATGACTTTACTGATGATATCTTCGCGGGTGATAATGCCAATGTATTCGCCATTCTTTTCAACCAAGCAAGCAGTGGCTTTATCGGTGTTGAATTTATCTATAGCGTCTTGAACTATAGACTGATCTGAAACGGTGTGAATAGTTCCACTTAAAAACTTTCTAAGAGTATCCACTTTTTCCCCTTCGAATTAAAAATAACGATATGCACGCTCTACCTTTTATTAAAACGGTAGTTGTTCGAGGAGGCAAGTTTTTTTAATTTTTATTTACTACAATCTCTCATGTTTGTCACAATTTGATAGAAGCGTTTCTGCAAGTTCAATTGATAGAGTGCTTTAGGGGTGAGCCGCCAGAAAGGTAGAATGTTACGCATTATCTCGCCAGCAACACCAAACTTTTTTGAAGTACGGTATAATTTTCTATCATCCTTTAAAATATGAGAGATCGAAATGCCAACAGATAAAGAATTAAACGTATTGGAGACGTTACTCAACGACACGTCTTATCATATAGAGTTCAACGGCTTCTTAACTAACCATTCCAAGCAAGGGATTATTGCCCTTAAAGGTCTTGAGGCATCTGCCCAAAGAATCAAAGAGTATTACGACAATTACGCAAAGTGCACGACTTATGGTTTTGGTTTGGAACCTTCTAGGATTTCTGAGCAAAAAATCACACAAGATAACTGGGAGATTTATTTCGGTAAGCATTGCAGTTTCACTTCGTACTGTGAATTTTTTGATCAGAAAGAAAAGGAAATAGGGTTTAACCGTTTGCTGGAAGAATATGTTCCCAGTCTCTTGCCGGGGTGTGTGGGTTCGCTCCTGCACGGCACCATCCATCTGGGTTGGGCATTGGACTGCGGCCATCGCTGGATGATTATTGAAGGTTTAGCTTACATGGCTTTCTCTTATGTTTCGTGCCAACCTGAAAAAACTTTCTCCTCGACCTTAGGGTCGGATGCAGACAAGTCGGTGTTAGGTTCACTACTTCATATTGCTGATGCATGGGAAACAGATGGCGAAGCTCTCAACAATTGGCGGGAAGCAACACTCACTAGTGAAAAATACAATGCCGCTTCTGGCTTTCATCCTGAACTTTTAATAACAGGGTTTCAAAACGATATTGCCAAGGTATTAACGGAAGGGCATCCACTAATTCACGCTACCCCGGCTTGGATAGAAAGTTTGGACATGGCAACTCTATGGAAAGAGCTTTATGAAGGGATCACTCTTTTTTATCTCGCCAAGCCAGGAGATTTTTTGGTTCTCCATCTGATTACGTCGCTACACGGCATGGAACAGATTGTAAAACGAATCCCCGCCCACCAACAGAAACATGCCATTAAATGTTATTGGACAGCGATGCTTGGAATTGTATTTTCGGATGATGAAGTTCCGACCCGAGCGACCCTCGAAACGCTATATGCAAAGTACAAAGATGTTGTCGATCACAATGGGGATTTGCAGGAAGGAGAAGCCTGGGAGGACATCATTGCCCGAGCAATTATCGAGCAAGAGGAACACAATCCAAAATTAGTTTATGTGCAACGCCTTCTTTGGAAGAGATATGGTAAGCGTTCTCTGTTCCGCATTGCGGCGGGTCATTTCACAACAACACCGGAAGTACGCAAAATAGAAGATGGAATAGTTGTAGGTGCTGACCGACCGTGTTGAAAAAAATAAAGGGGCAAGGCACTATTTGACTGCATTCAATAAACTACCACGGGTAGCGTGTTCAACCTCTCGCTAACCCTTCTTGCCTCTAAATCAACTTCAATCTTCTTCACCTAAGTCCAATGTAGGTTGAGAATCTTTTTGGGATGGAAGCTTACTTCCTTCAATCGCTGATAGGGGCAAAGTTATAATGTCTAGCCGCACTCTGCCTAACTCGGGGTCGGTTGAAACTTTTATGGACCTGCCCCATCGTTCCAGTTCAATCGATTTGGGCTGCCCCGAAGGTGTTTTTGTTAAAACTCTCACAATCTTTATCAAAAGAATGGGGATGTGGAACCAGGATGAATCATTTTTTTTCATAAATAGACTTCTCAATATTGTTATCAGTTTCCAGGATCTTTAGATAACTAATACACTACTCTCACCATCAAAACTGCACATTTTTTCGTGAACACGATAAAACGGGATCACTAAAAATGGTAAACAAAGGAGTATTGAGTCAATCAAAGTCAGAAGATAATGCAGGATGTAATAAAGGGCGTGGCACAAACGTAAGTAAAGAAGATATTACAAAGTCCACGAATAGAAGGCTATCTACACCTAAAGCAGAAATAGGGTTTGTTAATTTAGTGTTGCCAATACCCGTTTTCTGACTGGCAAATAAATGAGGGTCTTACTAAAAACTTTTTAGAGAACTTGAAATTGTTTGGTGCCTGAACTTTTGTCTTTATTTGTTTTTTTCAGGTGCTCGCATTTATTATTTGCCATTTTTAGCTGAGATTCGAGAATCGCCAAACGGACCCGTAATTGGCTGGACTCGTTGTATTTAAGCTCAATCATTTGTTTCTCCAATTTTTTAAGATCTCTTGATAACTAAAACTCTATCCATAATAATGATAATCATTATCAAAGTCAAGCGATTATTGTCAAAACTGGGGCAATAAAAAAGGGTTGTAAGGGAAAACAGGTCCTTTTACTCCAAATAAATCAATGATCATCCCGTTTCATACCTCGAACACTACCAACTACAAAAAATAAATGTTACCTTAGGATAACGATCTTGATGTTTTATAAGAGTTTTTTGTGAATTACCACGACTCATTTTTCCAAGGGAGGTATTAAGATGCATAAAAGACTATCACTAGGAAGTTTGCTATTCGGGGCAATAGCTTTTGTCTCTCTCGTAACTATGTCGACTATGGTTTGGGCAAGCCATGAGAATCACGTTTACGAATCTATTTTGCATGCAGCTGAAGCAAAAGCTCATGGAGAAATGGGACATGCCGATGATGCTACCCATCATGCAAAGGCGGCAGTTTCACATGCGAAGATGGGCACCAAGGAATCAAAAAACCCACATCTTGCAGAAGGCCTTAGTCATCTTGAAGAAGCTGTTGACCACGGCCAACAAGGACATGCTAAAGTTTCAGCAAAACATGCAGGTGAAGCTTTGAAACATCTCAGGCAGGTTCATTAAAGAATAACTTTCTGATTTATCAGTATTAGTTTAGTTACAAATTAATGCCCGCTCCTCACTAATTATTAAGTGGAGAGCGGGCTTTTTTCATTTTTCTGTGCCAAAAATAATATGTAAAGCTTAATGATTGTATTTGCACATGATCTCAAAAAACCCCACAAACTATCAATTTTGACTATAAGAGCATAACACTCCCTTTTTAATTCGGGGTTGTGGTAAAACATTTTCAGATATGAGCAAATAGGGAGGAGATAAATTTTGGCGAATTATATGATTGCATATTACGGCGGGAACCAGCCGAGTTCCCAAGAAGAAGGCATGGCGCAAATGGGTAAATGGAAAACCTGGGTTGAAGGGCTTGGCGAAAAAGTAGTCAATCCTGGAACCCCTCTAATGGAAACAAAAACTATAACTGCAAGCGATGTTCAAGACGAAAATAACCCCAACGCGATGAAAGGGTTTGCTGTTGTTAAAGCGGATAGCATGGAAGCGACGGTTGAAA
>JAJDBA010000028.1 GCA_029261675.1 Nitrospinaceae bacterium | reverse complement strand
ACCGCCCGTAGATTGATAACCCCGATTAACCCGAGAATAGTGACCCATGAGTAAAGAAAAAAACGAAGAAAAAACAGTACATATATTGATTCGAGATTTTTTTGGTGTGGTTGCACTTGCCTTTACCGTATTCGGCTTTATGGCACTGATAAGTTTTTCGTCTGGCGATCCCTCCTTTAATAAAAGCGTGACGGGAATGAACGTAGTCAATTCCGGCGGCATGGTAGGAGCCTATCTTGCAGATGGACTGGCACGTGTTTTCGGCAGCGGTTCTTTCTTTTTCCCCGTCATCACTGCGATTTTAGGTTGGGTGTTGATTCGCGGCAAGCAGGTTCAAAACTGGTCGTTGATTCTGGGCTCAGGAGCCTTATTTTTAGTAGGGCTTTGCTCTTTGCTAGCTATAAAGTTTACTGCTGATCCCTTCTTCGGAAAAGCTGTTCCCGTAGGCGGCTGGATTGGCGATGGACTGGGCGGGTTTCTGGTTACTTGGTTGAATCCTTCAGGAGCAGTATTGATCCTCACAACATTATTGTTTATTTCCTTCATGGTTATGACTCGCCTCGAAGTCAATGTTCTCGTAGAAACTTTGGGGAAAGTTTTTTCTATGATTGGTGCTGGGTTGTGGTTGGCTGTGAATGGTCTAAAATACCTGACGATAAAAACATTTGAAGGGATGGGAAAAACTTTCCAAGGAATGAAATCCACATTTGAAAAAATACAGGAAGCACGTGCTGAATCCGTAGAGGCTAAAATAAATGCCAAAGATCCGGTTATTGTAACTCGTTCCCGCCCTGAACCTGTGGTGATACAACCTAAAGAAAAACCCGAAAAAAAGAAAAAGGAGGAAAAGCAAGAATTTGTAGTGCAAGACCATTTCCCCTTTATGGGTTCGTCCAGCAATTATCAAATTCCACCGTTATCCCTGTTAAACGATGTGCCGCCTGAGATCGGTACAGATACGGATAAAGCGCATAAAGATATATTAGCAAGCAGTGCGATTCTCGAGAAAAAGCTGGCGGATTTTGGAGTGCAGGGTCGGGTCGTTCAAGTTCTACCCGGTCCGGTTATTACTATATTTGAGTACGAACCGGCTCCTGGAATAAAAGTCAGTCGCATTTCTTCTCTTACCGATGACTTAGCTTTGGCAATGCGTTGTGTGAGCTTGCGCATTCTCGCTCCTGTTCCGGGCAAGTCTGTAGTCGGAATTGAGATTCCTAACCTTCGCCGTGAGACTATTTACTTTAGAGATGTTATGGAATCGGATGAATTCCAAGGATCGAATTCCAAATTGACTCTGGCAATCGGCAAAGACATTACCGGGGAGCCAGCAGTGCAAGACCTTGCAACAACACCCCATTTGCTCATGGCGGGTTCTACCGGGTCTGGAAAAAGTGTTGGGCTTAACTCTATGATATGCAGCATCTTACTCAATGCCACTCCGGATGAAGTTAAGATGATTATGATTGATCCAAAAATGTTGGAGCTCTCTGTTTACGATGGCATCCCGCATCTCATCGCGCCGGTGGTTACCAATCCTAAAAAAGCGGCGGCGGCGTTGCAGTGGGCCGTCACCGAAATGGAATCGCGCTACAAAATGATGGCAGAGCGCGGAGTCAGAAATATTAATGGCTTCAACGATCTAGCTGAAAAGCTACAAAAGGAATATGAAATAGAATTCAAAAAACATGAAAAAGCTAATAAAGGTGTAAAACCTGTTGACGAAGACAATGAGGAAGAAGAAGTTTTGATTCCAGAGCCTCCTGCAAAACTTCCTTATGTGATTGTGCTCATCGATGAGCTGGCAGACTTGATGATGGTCGCATCAAAAGGTGTTGAAGATTCCCTCACTCGTCTGGCACAAATGGCCCGAGCGGCAGGCATTCATTTGATCGTGGCAACGCAACGTCCTTCGGTAGATGTATTGACTGGAATTATCAAAGCCAATTTCCCCACGCGAATGTCGTACAAGGTAACTTCGCGGGTGGACTCCAGAACCATCCTCGATGCGATGGGTGCCGATAAATTATTAGGCCGAGGAGATATGTTGTTTCTGCCACCAGGATCATCCAATTTGTTAAGGCTGCACGGGGTCATGGTCAGCGATGAAGAGATTGAACGTATTGTTGATTTTATTAAAAAGCAGGCGAAGCCTATTTATGAAGAAGATATTTTTCTAGCCGCCGAAATTGAAGCAAAGGATGAAGCGGAAGAAGAGGAATTTGATGATAAATATGATGAAGCATTGGCTATTGTCGCTAAAGACAGACAAGCGTCCATTTCCTATATCCAGCGACGTTTGAGGATAGGCTATAATAGGGCTGCACGAATCATAGAAACCATGGAACGAGAAGGGGTCGTAGGTCCATCTGATGGAGGTAAACCCCGTGAAGTCTATGTCAGCCCGATTGAAACTGAATAGAATTGGTGTTGGGATTGCCGGTTTGCTTGTAGCTCTCCTAATACCTTCTCATTTTGCCTCTCAGGGCGAAGCCGCCATCTTTTCCTATAAAGATGAAAAAGGGGCTATTCATTTTACCGATGACCTTTCAAAAATACCGGAAGCGTTTAGAGAAAATAGCAAGAACTTCCGCAAACATAAAGAAGAACGTCGCAGCACCAGGCCTGCGTCTGTTCCCGTGCCTATACCCACGCCATCCGTCCCGATAGAGATTCCCGGAGTCATTTTAAATTCCGGCGAAGTTCAGGTTCCCCTCATACCTGTCAGCGGTGGCAATTTTCTCGTTGATGTTCTTCTCAATGGCAGAGTCAAAGCTCGTCTTATGCTCGACACCGGCGCGTCTTTTATTACACTCTCTGAAGAGATAGGCCAGAAGCTGGGAATTTTTAACAACGGTGTGTCTGCTGAGATGCCCTTCAACACTGCAGGGGGTGAAGAATGGATGCCGCTGGTTGCCTTGCAAACCGTTAACGCAGGAAACGCACAATCACAATTGGTTGAGGCCTCTATTGCAAAGCATCTTAAAGATATTGACGGATTATTAGGAATGAGTTTTTTAGGTGACTATCGCTTCGAGATTGATCGAACCAACAAGCGTCTGACATTAAAGCCACCCAGTCAGCAAGGAGAAATGACCTGGGGCGGAAAACCAGGAAACTGGTGGAAAGGTCGCTTTGAATATTACGATTCATCCATAAGAGGTTTTGTTCGCCGAGCTAAACAGATGCAACGTAAAGGACACCAAAAAGCCAGCAACATGGTAAAGACAGCTGAGTTTTATAAAGACCTGAAGCAGAAGCTGAAAAATCGGGCGATGATTGCGGGTGTGCCGCAAAATTTTCGCTGACTCAATGGCACCTTCATCCCATACTTTATTTCTGCTCATGGGTGCCAGCAACCTTGCCCGCGGCTATTCCATGTTCACCCGCCATATTTCAAATTGCTTTGGAAATAATAATACAGAGTTCTTAAACGCTCTCGGTCCAGGTCGTGGATTTTGCGCTAGAGGTGGGATGTTCAATTTCACTTATCCGCCTATTCAAGATTGTCGAATTCTAGAGGCTGCTAAAAAAAAATCGTGCGACAATCGGGCTGTCCTGATTACAGATATAGGCAACGACCTTATGTATGGCGTGTCGGCCGATACTCTAATTGAAAGTCTGGACAGTTTGATAAATAGAGCATTGCAATGGGATGCAGAAATTTTTCTAACTTCCATTCACGTCAATCTAAAGAAGGATGTCAGTCAGACCACATTTTTAATTTTGAAATCTTTTTTTTATCCAGGAAGCAGCATTACTTATGAAGAAACGGATTTATTCATCATAAAAGTGAATGGCTATTTGAAAAAGAAAGCCGAACAGAACGAAAGGGTCCATTTGATTTCTGGAATGGAATCTTTTGCCGGTGGAGATAAGATTCATTACAGCTTATTGAAAACACATTCGGCTTGGGAAAAAGTTGCCAATGAAATTTGCCAAGTGCTAAAAGTGCCTGTTCAAAAAAAAATGCGGCTGGCAGATGGGATTTCTTCTATATTAGTAAACCTATACCGCTTAATCTTTTGCGATATGTTTCGTTTCAGGAAAAAGGGACGTGAATATTTTTAGGTGAATTTATGGGCTATCTTCTGGCAGGTTTCCGACTGTTTATCTATATATGGGTATTCATTATTTTTTTCCTGATAGGAGTGATGGTTCATATTTTATTCTTTGTTTCGAAACCAAAACAGTTTAAATGGATTTCATTTTTTACCCGTTGGTGGGCAAAAACCACTTGCTGGGTTTTGAATTTTCAATTTAAAATTGTTGGGGAAAAGAATCCCCAATCAGGATCATTAATTGTATCCAATCATATTGGCACTCCCGATATATTTATTCTTGGGGCTTGTTTTAAGGGATTCTTTGTTTCCAAAGCAGAAATTTCTGACTGGCCTTTTTTTAATTTGCTAGCCTGGTTGGGAATGACGATTTTTGCAGACAGGAAACATAAGCGGCAGGTTAGATCCATTATTCAGAAAATAGAAACACGATTGAATGCCGATTGCTCGGTGATATTATTCCCAGAAGCGCAGGCAACAGAGGGTACCGATGTTGTCCCATTCAAGTCAGCGGTATTTGAATCGGTTGTTCGAGCGGGCAGACCGGTGGTTCCCGTAGCTCTGCAATACCATGATGGCAATCAACCGACAATCGCGTATTATGGCGATTCGTTTTTCAAACATATGATAACGTTATTGAAAAGTCCACGGTTGCAGGCCACCGTTTTTGTTTTGCCGGAAATTGCTGCGGGGCCGAATAGGCATCAGTTAGCTGAAGCCAGTTATGAATCTGTTCGTAGCAGTTACTTGAATAGGGAAGAAGCCTGATAAAAAGAAAAATTATTTTTGTCATGGACTTTATTTAGCAAATATCAGAACATGGTAAAACTTTCGACAACTTAAAATATCAAAGGCGTAAAAATGATCCATCCGTTTAAAGGTACGAAACCGGAAATTGATGCTTCGGCCCTCGTGGTTGATAGCGCACAAATTATTGGCGATGTTAAAATCGGTGAAGAGAGTAGTGTTTGGTTTAATGCTGTAATTCGTGGCGATGTTAATTATATTCGCGTTGGCAAGCGAACCAATATTCAAGATGGTTGCGTATTGCATGTGGCTCGCAAAACTTTACCATTAGAAATCGGCGATGAGGTGACCGTAGGTCACAATGTCACCTTGCATGCCTGTACTATCGGTTCGCAATGTCTCATTGGTATGGGCGCTACAGTTATGGACGGCTCTGAAATTGGCGAACAGTCGATTGTCGGGGCTGGATCATTAGTCACTCCCAACACAAAAATTCCCCCCAAAAGTTTGGTGCTCGGGTCTCCTGCCAAGGTAAAACGTGAGTTGACCGAGGAAGAGATACGTGGAATCCGTGAGTCAGCCGCCAATTATGTTGGTGATATTGAAACCTATTTGGATTAGAGGATGAGCGAATCCACAAAAAACTCCATGCCGGTTGCGGTGATCGGCGGAAGTGGTGCTTATCATCTTCTTGTTGATCAAGTATTAGGAAAAGAAAAACAATGTCTGAGCCTAGACACGCCTTATGGCGCAAGCGCGCCGATTCATCATTTCATTAGTGATGATCTGGAATTTCTATTTCTCTCTCGCCATGGTGAAACCGATTATTCCCTGACGGCTCCGTTTGTGAATTACCGGGCCAACATTCACGCGCTAAAAGAATGCGGTGTTCAAAGGATCATTGCTTGGTCGGGTCCCGGCATCATCAACACCGCTTTCAAACCCGGAGATTTTGTCGTGCCGCACGATATCATCGATGAAACACGCAATCGCGCCACTACATTTTTTGACAATACAGGAGTTGGATTCATCCGGCAAAGCCAGCCCTTCTGTCCGCAAATTGCACATACCTTACATGATGTTTTACACGATAGTGGTTTGCCACATCACGAACAGGCGGTTTATGCCTGCACTGAAGGGCCGCGCCTAGAAACCCCGGCAGAGATAAGGAAGCTACGTATCCTCGGTGCTGATCTTGTTGGCATGACCCTTGCGCCGGAAGCTTTTCTCGCGCGCGAAAAAGAGATTTGTTATACCCCTTTTTGCTATCTAACCAATTATGCTGAGGGAGTAAAACCCCGCGAGTTTAAAAAAGGCGAATTATTTGAAGGTATGCAAACAGAAGAAGAGAAGAAACAGGTAGACGCGTCTATACAGAAATTCCCCGCAGTCATCCGTGCTGTGTTTGAATCGTTGAAACAAGAAGAACGAACTTGTGACTGCTCAGAAGCCTTACGCCGATATAAAAATAAAGGCTTCCTGCCGGAAGATAGATAGCAGAAAATCCAAAGTAATATGCTCAATAAACTTTGGCTTGCTTTAGGAGTATTGACCTCTTCCCTGCCCGCAGTCGCGGGCTAGTCGGGCCAGGCTTCGAATCCGCCTGTCATGCTATAAACTTCTTTAAATCCTTGTTGAGAGAGATATTCGGCGGCCCCGCGGCTGGAATTGCCGTGGTAACAGCAGACTACCAAGGGAGTTTCCTTATCTGTTTTTTCAACGTATTCTTTAACATTCTGGTCGCTTAAGGAAACGGCATTGGGAATATGACCCGAAGCATAAGACCCTGGATCGCGAATATCGACCACGTTGACCGTACCTTCTTCAACCATTTCCTGTACAAGCTGGGGGTTTATTTCTTTGAACATGAGGACTCGTCCTTTAAAACGTTAAAAAATTTAATCCAGTTTTCTATTTTTTGCATCTTAAACTTTTAGATGATGAGTTGGGTAAAAAGTCTCTTAAAAATATAAGGATAAAATGAATTTATCACAACTGGAAGAAAATTTTAAGTCGTCTCGTATAGAGGGCGACTGGGTGGATATTGTAAAAAAAGCCGTTACTTTTGCTAATGGCTGCCAAGAGGTACGAAAGTTCGATGCTGCGATTGCCTGCCTGAGCAAACTCGCTTTAGATTTGAAAAGTGAAAAAAAACTACTGGCAGTAATTTTGACCGCTTTGGGAACCGCCTATTGGGAAAAAGCCCAACTAAAAAAAGCATTGGAGCAATTTGAAAAAGCATTGCTCCTATTTAAGGAAACAAGTGACAACGCAGGCAAAGCTGCGATTCTTTCTATAGTGGGTATCACCTATTGGAGAAAATGCGAATGGGACAGAGCCTTGGAAATTCTGGAAGATGCTCTAAGCCTAAAACCGGAAAGAGAGGAACGATTCGCATCTTTGTATGGAGCGTTTGATCGTGGCGTTTCCACTTTAGAAAATCGTGTGAGATTGGGCAGGGAGTTGGCGCAACCGATGAAAATTTTACAGCCCTTATTTTCTTCTACCGCACTGCATCTCATTATTGGGAACGTTGAAGAACTAAAAACTTGCCTCGATGAATCCGTCGCACTTGCGCAACAGTTGGGTCAAACAGATATTCTCAAAGCCGCAGAAGGCATTAAACTTTTATAAATTTTTTTTGGGTAAGAAATTCCTATTTTCCTGTGGCTTGATGCAAGTTCTCTTTTAGCGAGGAAGATTTATTAGGGGTAGGGTCGATGAGCGGCCAGATGAGAATAAAAATAATGAACACGATCACCACGAATCCGATCACACTACCAATCCAGTCGATCAGAGAATATTTTTCTTTCTCATCATCCATTTTGATCTACCTGAGATTCTGATTTCATTTTAGGAATCCATCGTGGCACATTGCGTTTGTATTCGCGATAGGGTTCTCCAAACCTGCGTTCCAAATCCGGCTCCTCCCAGAAAGGTATCAAAACAAGACAACCTTGAATAAAAATGAGGCACCAGATTAAAACAGGTATCGAACCTGAGAGCATTGCTTCGCCTAACAACACGAGAATCACCCCTACCATCATCGGGTTTCTAACGCGTGTGTAAACTCCGCGTACTACAAATTTTTTAGGGGGATCATAAGGAGCCGGTGTTCCACCGCCTCCGTATTCAGAAAACAAAGAAACCGAAACCCAGCAAAGCCAGGCTCCGGCACCCAATAATACTCCGCCAGGAAATGATCTGATTAGATCAATGCCCAGCGGATATTTATCGAACACTCCGCCTTCTCGCGAACACCATAGGAGGAATCCGGGAATCACCCCCATAACGTTCATAGGGAAGATGATAAACGCCTTAACTAAAGGAGGAGTGATTTTCACGAATCTCGCCTGTTACCGTCGTCCTTCTTAATCCATCAACCGTAGTCAAAAACCAGCAGTACGATGAATCCAATAGTGACAAAGGCTGAAAACCAAGCCATGAATTTAAGCATAATAGATCATCTTTAAAGTTCACTAACCAATTGGCGTAGAACCAACAGATCTATTTTCGCAATGCTAAAAGAGATCGTCAAGCCTTTAACTATTGTCTGCTAATTTTTTCTACCACTTTGCGCGTTCCCACGTTGTGGACGGCCATTTCTGGCTGCAGGCCTGCTATTTTTCCCCGATGATGGGCGATAACCAAAGTTTCTCTTTCTTGGCGAAGCTTTTGGTTTGGAACCAAAAGAACGACCTCTTTTTGAAGCAATGGATTCGGAATGGTAGATATGATCTTCCTCTACAGCTACCTTTTTGTTTGTCGCTCGTTCTATCTTTTTCAAATAGCCCAGTTCTCCCAAATCACATAAAGAAAGGGCCATGCCTGTGGCTCCTGCTCTGGCTGTTCTTCCAATTCTATGCACATAGCTTTCGGCTTCGTTCGGCAATTCATAGTTGATGACATGGGTGATTCCATCCACATCAATTCCTCGGGAAGCAATGTCGGTAGCAACCAGAACGCGGATTTTTCCTGTTTTGAATTTATTTAAAGCATCTAATCGGGCCGATTGAGATTTGTTTCCATGAATCGCATCTGCCTTCACTTTACTTTTACCCAGATTTTTTACTATTTTGTTCGCTCCGTGTTTGGTGCGGGCAAAAATAAGAGCTCTTTCGATCGTAGTATCTTCCAGCATGGATTTTAGCAACGCACCTTTATTTTCACGATCCACAAACAACACGCGCTGATCGATTTTCTCAACGGTGGTGGAAGGTGGAGCTACCTCAATTTTCACGGGATCATTCAAGAAGCTTCGAGTGAGGCGTTGTATCTCGCTGGGCATAGTGGCCGAAAACAACATGGCTTGGCTATTTTTAGATATTTTTGAATGGATTTTTTTCACATCGGGCAGAAATCCCATGTCTAGCATGCGATCGGCCTCATCGAGAACGAAAATCTCAACCTTGTCGAGGCGCAAACATTTCTGATTGTATAAATCGAGTAATCTGCCTGGGGTCGCCACTAGAATATCAACTCCGCGCCTGAGAGCTTTGACTTGCTTTTCTTGTCTGACACCGCCATAAACAACGGTATGTTTTAAGTTCAGATAGCGTCCATAAACATCGAAACTTTCGCTAATCTGCACTGCTAATTCGCGGGTTGGAGTCAGAATGAGGGAACGCACCCCTTTAGGCCCTGCGGGTTGATTGCTCTCTTGCAAAAGTTGAAGGATGGGCAGAGCAAAGGCTGCTGTTTTTCCTGTTCCTGTTTGCGCACATCCTAAAAGATCGCGGCCCTCCAATAGATGGGGAACGGCTTGCATTTGGATAGGG
>JAJDBA010000027.1 GCA_029261675.1 Nitrospinaceae bacterium | reverse complement strand
CTGCCGCTACGTTTTTAACGGATGTTCGAAAAATCTTTTCTTCATGCTTATCAAATACCCAGACACTAGGATTTCTTTTTTTCCCCTTGGCAAAATTCTTTAGCAAAAATTGTGGAACATAATGTTGATTCTCAGCCATTTATACTATGCATCCTTAATCTTAAATAATTTGTAAACTCTTTCCCTAATATTACTTGTGCAAGCATTAGTCTTATCATAAAGCTCAATTATTTTGTCAATCTGAACTTTGGAGTGCTTAGGGAATTGGTTGATTAATGCTAGTTCTTCATTGGTAAAATTATCATCAAGATAAGTGTACATATCGACATTCTTCCTAGATTCAAGTTGTTGCAAAATAATTTTCCAAAAGTTTCTCATTCCTTCATTTTTTCTTTCACCCAGTATTTTTTTATAATCTTTGTATGCCTCATCTTTGAAAATGATATTTTCCAGCCAATTGTAAAACTGGATAACAAGATCAAAGTATTCTTTCGATAATTGTCTAATGTCTATTACTTGTCCAGCTCCTTGAATAAACTTTCTTGCAGATTTTTTAAAGTAAGGTGACTTACTTAAATCAGATGATTTAAGGTTAAAATTGGTGTACTTCTCTTCCTTTAGAAACTTAATTTGAAAACTAGCACTAAAAAAATAATCGTGCGCCAAGGAATTCCGAAGACACCGCATGAATTGAAATAAAGTATGATTAATATAGTACTTTTTAAATTCGGCGCCGTAGTTTGCTAAGCGGCAAAATGGATTGGAGTTTTTGCTCCCCGGTTTAGCAACATCGCCCACGGCATCGGATGACATTAAAAAGTTAAACATATTCTTATTTATTAAAAACACTGTGGCTTCCAGCTCCACATCCCTTTTTCTAGAAAAAAAATCTTTTTCCTGTGCTTTCTCATGAAATGTAATCAGTGAGCTAATCAAATCCTGATAATTTTTTTTCTGAATTTTGAAAAGAGTATTTATAGAATGCCATTTGGTCATTATTTCCCAGCCCGGATGATACTTCAATGCTTGGCGATACTGTTCCTCCGACATACTACAAATGCCATTTATTAGCTCATTGGTCCAAGGAACCGGGCTATTCTGAGCAACAGAGACAAACTGTGCCAAAACGTTTTCTTTTCTTCTTTTATCGTATTCGATAAACACTTTTAGTTTGTTTAGGTCGTCCGTAGACATAGAGTTCCAATTGATGAATTTTTTTTTAAATCCTATCTTTACCTAAAAGAGTCCACTAACTTTTTTAAAGGATGTGAAAAATAATCCGCATAAACTTCATCCCTTGCTGCTCGAACAACGCTTTCGTTAAATAGTTTCATTTGTTTTTTGTTGAATGAGGTTATTTTAAATTGTCGATCCAGAAGTTCTCCTTCAGAGGTAATTAAAGTATCCCATTCAGAGGGATTGGAACATACAAGAGCAACATCGTAACGCAAGGGAAATAAAACTATTGCCAAAGGATGATCGGGCCTTCCTTTTTCGTTGTATGGCGGAATAATCACCACAGGGTTATCAGAGGTGATAAATGACATGCCCTTATACGGAGAATAAAAATTCCATTCCTTTTTAAGTATTGCCTGGGATAAAATAAAACTTAAATCACCAACCGCCTGGAGGTCTGCCCAATTTTTTATGGTGGTTTCTATCTCCCCGCCTTCTTCCAAATATTTTTTTAATTCAGGAGGAGGCTCTGGGAATACACCTTTTTTCAGCAATTGATTGGTTAGCCCTCCCACTTCTTGCTTTAAAAACTCTTTTGCTGGCTCTCGAAAACTGGGAACTCGTGCATATGAAAGCCCAATAAAAAAAGAAAAGTAACCCAGATCATCAGATGTTAATGAAAAAGTTTTGTTGTTTCCTGAAGGTATTTTATGGATGATGGGGAGGGATATATTTTCTATTTCTCCAATCGCTTTTTCTAGTTTGTCAGGTACAATATTTCCATTCTCGTCTTCTTGTGCGAAATAATAATCTTTGCTTGCCACCACTTTAATGGATTTTTTCTGAGGCTTGTTTTCTGGGCTTTTCCTGTATCTCCAAATGAATTTATCAGATTCCTCGCCGGCAATTGTAAAACCCTTTAAATACGCCTTGGTAACAAAATGTTGATTTTTAATAACCATTAAATTGTGTTTATTTAGGTTATGGCCAACTTGGGAATATGTAGGTTCTGCGAAAAAGAAAAGAAATTGATTGAGGCTCATATTATACCCCTTTCTTTCTATAGACCGTTTATGGAAAATGAAGTTCCAAGACTGTATTCCAAGACAGGTGATCCCAAAGACAACAGGAAGGCTCCAAAAGGGGAATATGATAAAAATCTTGTTTGCAACGATTGTGAGCTGCGCTTTAGCCCATATGATGATTATGCAAAAAGGTTTTTGGTAGATGATTATGAGAGAAATAAAAAAATACCTGAAGAGTTTAATGAAGAGTGGGCAATAATAGATTCTTATGATTATCCAAAATTGAAGTTATTTTTCATTTCTTTGCTCTGGAGAGCATCTGCCACCACCCGTCTAGTTTTTGAAAAAATTAATGTTGGGCCTTATGAGCAAAGATTAAAAGAAATGATTTTCAAATCGGATCCGGGCAGCCCAAATGAATTTCCAGTAATGCTAAAGAAATTTAAAGAGGATTGGGCAGATAAGGGTATTATTCAACCTACCAGATTTAAAAGTGATGGGCTTAATTGCTATCATTTTTTCCTTGGTGGTTTTTGCGCTCGGATAAAAGTAGATAGTAAACCATATCCCCAAGAGTTTGAAGTTGCTATTCTGAAGCCAGATTCTCCCCTATATATTGCTCAACAGGAAATAACTGATTCTTATGAAATGAAAAGTTTTATGAAGGAGCATATTAAAAATTTAGATAAAACTGGTTTCTAATACCCATTTGATTTTGGGCTTAAATAGAAATCTTGATATTTTATTATTTGGAGAAAACAATATGAAAAAAGAAAATAAACAGGAGGAAGAAAACCCTTGTAAGCATAAAAAATTAGTTAAAGACCGTGTTCTTGGGGCTGACACGGGAGATTATATTTGTTTGGCCTGTAAAGAAGCCAAACCTCGGCATGCTTGGAAGGCAAGGGAGGACGGAGAAGGATATGAATAAAACCGGAGCCTTAAAGGGGACAATTCTTCCCTTTCACGGGTTGACTTTGAATCGATAGTATTGAAAAAAAGTAATAGTCCCAAAATGGTACTAAAGTGCGGTATTACTAACACCGCACTTGCTAACCTCTTTCGCTCCTCCCTCCGTGCAGTGGCGCGTCGTCGTCGCTCAATCGGCTAGCAATTCAATAAATTTAGATTTTTCATTTTTAAGAAGTCAGGCCCACCAAAAAGAATTGTGAAAGTCTCTTCTCCACCACCCACCTCAGCTTGGGTGAAGGCAGGCGGCTCCGAAGAGAATTTATATTTCCACCTTAACTAAAATTGGGAGTTGTTCATCTAAACAGCAACTTCAATATTGTGAGGGGGTAGCTTTTCTGGAACAAAATAAATATCGGTTCCTAAAGCCCACTGTGGAATTTGGATGGGTTCATTATGAACAACATCTTTTAATTGAATTGGTCTTGTCCGTTCATTTTTCTTTGAAACACTTATATCAATGCCAAAGGCTAACATTTCCCTTCGGTAGCGGTAGAAAGTGTTTTTAGGCAAAATACTTTTTAAATCATGGCCTTCGATCCAACTGTTATAAGCCAAGTTTAAACGAGGTTTAAGGCCGTCTATGACTTTGTTAGTTAATTTGAATTGATCTGAAAATTCTATTTTTTTTAAGTAATGATTGAAAAAGTACCTTGAGGTTTCCTCTGTCCAATTTCCAGCATATTGATAATTTTGCTTTTCAAGCATGGGTTTTCTTAGAACTAATTCGCCGCGTAATTTATTCCCTGCAAATGTATTTAATTTCTCAAGAAGGGGTAAGGTTGACGGGAGAGTATGGTTCTTGACTCTAATTTCTTCGCCCTTTGAATAAAACTTGAAAGCCCAACGCCTAGAATTCTTTCCAAAAATACAAAGTTCCTCCTGTCATGATCGGTCTTCCATGCCTGCTCTTGGCTTGATGTTGCGCCACATTCAGCCAGGTTA
>JAJDBA010000026.1 GCA_029261675.1 Nitrospinaceae bacterium | reverse complement strand
GGTAATGCGTCTGGCATTCGCAGTGCAGGTAATTTGCGAGCCTGACATCCTCATCATTGACGAAGCTCTTAGCGTTGGGGATTTTTTCTTTCAGCAAAAATGTTTGGGTCACATCCGCGAACTATGCAATAAGGGAATGACACTTTTATTCGTTTCTCACGATATGGGAACGGTTCGAGACATCTGTAATCGAGCCATTTACTTAAGAAAAGGTGAGAAACGTTTTGATGGCAACGCAATGGACGCTATAAGAAAATATATCAGCGAAAAGAACAATCCCATTGATCCTGAAAAACCGCCACAAACCAATAGCGTTACTGACCTATCCAAAAAAGTAAACTCAAAAGAAACAATTCTAAAAGACGCCATATGGTCAGCTAAAGAAACATGGGACGAAAAAGAACCCGGTCGTCTTCTTGCCATAGCAATCTATAATAGCAACCATCAACCAATGTCTTCCTGTTCTATAGGGGAAACAATGACGATTGCTGTGGCTTATCAGATCAAACCCAAAGTTGAGGCAGATATTTCAGTTGGCCTGAAAAACAAATTCGACCAGTATTGCACCATAACAGGATCACGCCAACTGAACAAGACTCTGCCTCAAACAAGCGACTCAAACGAAATAATAGTCTTTTCTTTATCAATGGAAATGCTACTGGAAGCTGGAAATTATTCAATCGTCATCACACTTGGAAAGTCTACAAAACCAAATAGCGGATCACGCTTTGACCAGGCCCCCCCCCTTGGCCCCATTACGGTGACCTGGGATTACGAAAATGAAACCGCTCCATTCTTAGGACAAGTTGGTCTACCCACTTCCTGTGAATTTGAATTTATTAAGCCCTAATTTCTATATCCATGAAAAACGAAAACTCTTTGGATGTTTATATAGTAGCTGGCGAAAAAGATCTGCACTTGCTGCGCCATTTATTAATGTCTTACGAGTTATTTTTCAACTCAAAGGGAAAAATCTATTTATGGATATGGAAAAAACATGAATATTTGATGCGCAATATTGAATTGCCTAAAAATCTTGCACTTTTATTTAAAGATGATGTTGCTGAATTAGTCGAGGATGACTTTAGAAATCAAATGTATCTCAAGTTAATCGCTCACCAATTCGTAGAGAGCGATTGGCTCTGGATGGTAGATGCTGACTTTCTGATTACGGCACCTCTTTGCAAAAATGATTTTTTTTCTGAAGACAAACCCTATTGGTCTTATTGCGATTGGCACAAGGTTCCAGAAAAAATATGGCGCCAAGGATCAGAAAAATTTATCGGACACAACATTCCTCAGCAGTTTTTTGATCAATCGCAGTTTGTTTTTAGCAAAAAAGTACTTGAAAATCTATCTAACAACTATGACCTTAAAAAATTCCTTAACGAGAAGTACCTTGCGTCCGAATTTTTGGTGTATGGTTTTTATTCTTATGAAAATTTCAACGAAATCTATCAATGGGTAGACTCTTCAATTCACAACGGCCCTTTTGTTACCTATAAAGTAAATCAAAGACCGCCTTCTTATTGCGAACTAGATGAGAACATCCAACTCAGAAAAATCCCTCCAGCTAAAATTTGTATCTTCTGGTCTCACTGGGAAAAAGCGGAAAAAAAAATGATCGAATTTTTGATAGACGCTCAACTACAAGTCTTCGGCGAGGTTAAATGCAAACCAGACGATAGCAAATTGTTCAGATATTGGGACACAAAAAATATTGATGACGGAAGTTTTGATGGGTTAGACGGAGTTCATCTAGATGGATGGCTCATGCAAGAAGCCTGGTGTTGTCTTGAAACAGATCATCGGTCAATATTATGTCTTGAATTGTTGGTTCCAAACCCACCTGATGGTCGGCACCCCCTGCACTTGGATATCGAAATCAATTCCTACCACAAAAAGGTAAAACTAGAACCTGGTTTAAAACCTCTGACTCTTAATCTTGAGAAAAACTTTGAAAATAAAATCATTCTACGGTTCGAAGGAGGATTTTTGGAACCGAATGGCAGCAGAACACTTTATGCCAAGTTGGAAAGTTTTCGATTAACGTCGGGCAATAATTAAAAAAAATATCTAAAATAATTTACCTGCCAATTCTCATTCATCGATGAATTGAAAATCCAATTCCTTAATTTGGAAGGCACATTTTCTAGGATCAGTGCCTGGCATATTGAAAATTGTGCTTGCAAGTATGCGGACTTTTTGAACCCCCGGAACCAGCGTTATTTTTATTTTTACAGTTCCAGGTTCAATATGGCGACGAACATTGACACCTTTAGCACTAAGTTTCAGCATTTGTCTGGTAACCTTTTGCCAACCTGGAAACTCTACCAGAAAATGTAGTGTCGTTAGGCGAGTTGTTTCAAACCTAAAAACACAGGACTTTGCACACCAGCCATCCTCCCAAACTCCTTGCGTCTGCACATAAGATTGCCAAGAATTAAACGTCAAGGTGCAAGGAGTATCAATTGGCAGCAGATGGTTTAATTTAGGATCTCTTAGGGTATGAAATAGTTTCCAAATTAGTCGGCGTAGGGAAAAAGCATTCCGTTTCCCATCCACAACACAGGCGGAATCGCCAAAAGTCGAGAGATGGTGTGTTCCTTCACTATAGGGTGCTACAGGCTCAATACGTGAAACAACTGTTTCTTCGAATTCGGTCGGACTCAGACTTTCGATACGCAAAATAGAGATAGCCCCCCCATAAGTGCGCGAGCAGTCTTGCGCAGGTCGATGCCATTTACCCTCCTTATTGAAGAATGAGCCTGCCGGGCGTGAGCAACGAACATCCGATTTTACCGGATTGAGTAGATGCGGAGAATAGGGACCACGTATGTTCTTTGAGTGGAACAAAAAAAGCGATGCATTCCCGTCGGAAACGGGAGTCGAGCATGTGCAAAATAACCAATACAACTCACCATCAAAGTGAATTGATGGGTCGATGATCGGAAGACCTTTAAGAACTTCCCCTTCCACAGAGCCGGTATCCAGTCGATAAACTGAAGTACTTTTTCTTTGCAAAGATTCAGGAATCACAAAAACACCTTCATCTGTTTTCAATATGAAAGGATAGGAATGGTGTCGTTTGCTATCTATAAAAGTTTTACGAGAGGTCTCCAGATTGTTTGAATCGAGAAAAACCGTTTTGATCACGCCAATACCTGTTTGGTAATTGTACTCCTCCACAAGTAACCTACCCGGTTCTCCAAATGGATCGGCCTGAAAATAAGGCCATTTACGCTCAGGAAACCACTCGGCTAAGCCCGCATTCACCTCATTTATCGGAGTTTGCACAATGGCAACATTCCACGCCTCATAAAAAAGAAAACTTTTTATAAATTTAATTGCCTTCCTATAACCAAGAGTAATCAGAAAACGCAACATTTGCAGGTTCGTTGGGTCGCGGTACACCTTTGCCGAAGTACTTGAGGGCTTGAGGCTTACAACGTAATCAGGAGAGTTCCATAATTCAAGTAAAGCGCTTTTCACCCATGCAGCTGATTCAAAAAGCACCTGGTCTTGAGTACGGGAAAGCGAACAAAGATCGGTCGCAAACCAACCTTTCCGCAAAATAACTCCCCCATCCAACTTGTCTGTCAGTTTTTGAAGAATGGCACCATTGAGAGGGTCACCGTGGTAAATTTCCCAAAATCCCGCGGGCCCACCGCGGTAATGCTCCTCATCATCAGTATGAAAAGACCACACACCGGCTTTTGCCATACCAAGAATTTTTCCACGGATAATCCGATATTGACAGCTAAGTATGACATCCAAGTTCAAGCTTTGAACAGCTGCCAGTGAAGCATCCGTGGCATAGTAGCTGAACTTCCCTTTCTTAATAAATTGAACTTTTAGAGGCTCATTCGGTCCTACTATCTCTTGCAACTTGCGTGAGGCAAGCGCAGTCATATGAGGGTAAAGGTACTTATTAGACCACCGACTCCAAAAGGACTCTCGGCTATCAGTTGGTTGATCCGTTTGAAACAACAACACCCTTACAAGTTCGAAACGTTTGTCCCCAACAATATCCTCAATGTAATTGGCCTCGAAAGCGTGAACTGTGTCACTCGAAACGAGCAAACCAACGCGTACCGTCGCTACCATAATAAGAATTGCTCTCCGTTACTCACTTGACTGACGATACAATTCAATTTCTAATCACCTCTTTTAAATTCGTTTTCCCTTTTTATACCCTATTTTACCGCATGGCATAGGGCAATTGGCTTTAATCTTAGATAAATTGGACTCTAGGAAAAAAATATCAAGATGATTTCAGTGCTTTCAAGAAAAACCCCTCTCCCCCCCCAACACAATCCCCTCTAACCTATTGTATAATAATGAGAAAATGATTTTTTCCGCTTCAATTTCTGGCCATAGATATGGTACAGTGAATTGTGATGCTTGATTGTAATTTCCCCAATCCTCAATGGTAACAACACTTTACCTCTTCACTGAGTAAAAATGAATTTACAAAACCAAATTCCCTCTCAAAGCATATTGGGCATTAATTACAGCGGTATGCATGATAGCTCCATTGCTATTGTAGCCCCTGATGGAACTCCCGTTTATGCCGTATCGCTCGAGCGTATCACTCGTGTCAAGCAAGATGGCCGCCCACCCCATGCTTTGCTCGAAAAAATGCCTTGGGATCGGATTGCAAAAATTGCGATTAGCACGAACGATTCTTTAGATTTATCTCAGGATGTAGAAAGCAAAATAAACACAAATCTCCTACCAAATCCGCGATCTCACAGCTGGAAACATGAACAGCTTTTTTATGATTTTTTAAATGAGCTACCATGCGAAAAGGTTTTTGTCGGCCATCAGATAAGCCATGCCAGTTCCGCCTTTTGGGGAAGTGAATTTAAAGAAGCTCTTTGTCTTACCTGCGATGGTGGAATGTACAACGATTCCAATTTTGGTGGGGTCTACCGCTGTAACAGAACCGAAGGAATTGTTTCTCTCGATAACTTCAGTGTCATGAAGTTATCGATGATTACCTCGCTTTACACCTTTGTCACCGCTTTATTAGGTTTCACCCCAAATAAACATGAGGGGAAAATCACGGGTCTTGCCGCTTACGGCAAACCCAGTGACCGCTGCCAAGAGCTACTAGAAAAATGGTTTGGAGAAGATTACTATCGACTTGAATCCACTTTGCGTTGGATTTTTTCCTACAGCGATACAACGCCACCTCAATTTCTCCCAGACTCTACCGCATTACAACCATTCAAAGATGAAACCAAGGATATCCAGCGAGAGGAATTAGCTGCCAGCGTACAAAATTTTGCAGAACAATATGTTTTGAAAATTCTTGAGAATATTAAAAAGCAAGGCTGGGTGAGCGATAATATCTGCCTTGCTGGTGGGCTGTTTGCAAATGTAAAAATCAACCAACGTGTTGTAGAAACAGGATTCAAACAACTTTTTGTTGCGCCACCCATGACCGATGATGGCACCGCGCTTGGTGCCGCCTGGCACGCTCTTTCCAGCGAACCGGGATTCAACCCAAAACCTTTACACTCCATGTGCTTGGGGCCTTCTTATTCCAAAGAGGAAATACATAGCTATGTTTCTGATAAAGAAATTCAGATTCGCAAACCACTAGATACCGTAAAAGAAGTTGCATCTCTTTTGGCAGAGGGTGCTGTCGTCGCCCTATTTCAAGGTGGCGCTGAGTTTGGTCCCCGCGCTTTGGGCAATCGCTCCATTTTGGCCCAGGCAACTGACCCAGAAATCAATCGCACTCTCAACGAAAGACTGAACCGCACCGAATTCATGCCCTTCGCCCCCATAAGCCGAATTGAAGATGCAAAACAGCTTTACAAAAATATTGACCGCGTTCAACATGCAGCAGAGTTTATGACGGTCACTGTAGATTGCACGGAGAAAATGATAAAAACATGCCCGGCAACAGTACACATTGATGGTACAGCTCGACCGCAACTTGTTTCCCAGGAATATAACCCACTTATGCATGACATTTTGACTCAGTACCATAAAATTAGTGGTATACCCGCACTGGTAAATACTTCGTTCAATGTTCATGAAGAACCTATTGTATCTTCACCAGAAGATGCTTTAAGGGGTTTCTTTCTATCCGGGTTAGATTATCTATACTTGGAGGGAATGGGGTTAATTTCTTTTAAGGAAAATGGAACAACAGCAATAAGCTACTTGCAAGAAACACTAAAAACTCCTGATCAAAAACAAAGCAACCTGACCAATGCAAAGAATTTTCTTATTAAAGAACGCACTGATCTTATCCAGAACCTAGGGCAAAAAGAAATTAAGATTCAAGAAAAAGAAATAGCACTTGTGGAAATCACTAGAATAACCGAAGAAAAAGATACAGCACTTTTGAAAATCACTAAAATAGCCGAAGAAAAAGAGGCGGCACTTTTGAAAGCTACTAAAATAGCCAACGAAAATGAAATTGAGCTTCTTGAGCTAGTTAAAAAGGGCTCTGAGATTTACGAAAAAGAAGCCAAAGGAAAAGAGATAGCACTTAAAATAATGATCCGCGAATTGGAAGAAAAAGAAGTTGTCATTCAAAATCAAAACAAATTGCTGGAAAGATATGATTCTAGGTTTCGTCTCTGGAAGTATTTAATTGTCCCCATAGAAAAATTAATTAACAAACTTCGCCTTTCCACTAACAAGTTGCCCTCTCTTGATTTTCTGGCTACTAAGTTTCGAACTGTTTTTGCTCCTCGACTAGGTAATTTACGTCAATATGCTCCTAGGGAGTTAAGCTGGCCTTCTCATTACACTAAGGAAATACACCTGACGTTACCTCCAAAAATTTCAATAGTGACCCCTTCTTACCAACAAGGAGAATTCATTGAACGTACGCTTAACAGTGTGCTTGAACAATCTTATCCGAATCTGGAATATTTTGTTCAAGACGGTGGTTCGAAGGATGCTACCAAAGAAATTCTGGGTCGATACTCAGATAGATTGACGAGTTGGGAATCTAAACCTGACAATGGGCAGACCAATGCTATTAATCTCGGCTTTGAGAAAACCACCGGTGAGATTATGGCTTGGCTGAACTCCGATGACCTCCTTCTTCCCGGCACTCTAGCGTATGTAGCTGACTACTTCAACCGCCACCCAAAAATTGATGTGGTATACGGTCATCGAATTCAAATCGACGAAAATGATCGACAGATTGGTAGATGGATGTTACCTGCACATGAGAATGATGTTCTATCGTGGGCTGATTTCATTCCTCAGGAAACTTTATTCTGGCGACGTAATATTTGGGAAAAAACGGGAGGAAAAGTTGATGAATCTTTCCATTTTGCTATGGACTGGGATTTTCTAGTCCGTCTCCGTGACGCAGGAGCAAAGTTTTCCAGGCTTCCACGCTTCATGGGCGGATTCCGCATTCACCCCCAGCAAAAAACGTCTTCAGAAATGACAGACATAGGGACCCAGGAAATGAATCGGATTCGACAACGTCTCTTAGGCAGAACTCCTACTGACAAGGAAGTCTTTCATGCTATTAAGCCTTATTTGAAAAAACATATCATGACTGACTTATGGTGGAGAGTTAGGAATATATTTGGAATTCCAAACTAAAAACAAACCTTCATTTAAATTAACTCCATACAAAGGTTAGGTGAAAGCCCATTTTTGCCGTTAATAAAGAATATAATTTTTAAAGTTATCCTTTATGAAAAATCAACTTTTAGAAAAAATTAAATCAAGAGAAGCAGTTATTGGCATTGTGGGCTTAGGATATGTTGGCTTACCCTTGATGCTTCGCTTCTGTGAGACAGGGTATAAAGTACTCGGCTTTGATGTCGATAATAACAAGGTTGAGAAATTGAATGCTGGCCTCAGTTATATCGAACACATTACTCCTGAAGATATTTCCTCGGCCCGAAAATCACTCTTCGAGGCCACGACGGACTTCAGCCGGACGGGTGAAGTCGATGCGCTCATTCTTTGCGTGCCTACTCCTTTAAATAAATACAGAGAGCCTGATATTTCTTTTATCATTAATACTATAGAAACTCTGAGCCCTTATCTTCGAAAAGGACAGGTGGTTTCTTTAGAGTCCACCACTTACCCTGGAACTACCGACGAAGAACTGATGCCGCGAATGGAAGCAGGCGGATTAAAGGTAGGTAAGGATTTATTTCTACTATATTCACCTGAACGTGAAGATCCTGGGAACCTAGATTTCACCACAAAAACCATCCCAAAAGTATATGGTGGAATCACTGAAAACTGTCTGGAAATTGGCGCCGCTCTCTATGGCGCAATCATCGATGAGGTTGTTCCTGTCAGTTCCACAAGAGCAGCCGAATTGACCAAGTTACTCGAAAATATTCATCGTGCTGTCAATATTGGTTTAGTAAATGAAATGAAAATCATCGCCGATAAAATGGGAATTGATATTCATGAGGTGATCCGTGCGGCGGCGACAAAGCCTTTCGGTTTTGTTCCTTACTACCCCGGCCCCGGCCTGGGTGGGCACTGCATTCCCATTGACCCCTTTTATCTTACATGGAAAGCTCGAGAATTTGGCCTGCATACCCGATTCATAGAACTCGCTGGCGAAATAAATACTTCCGTATCGAACTTCGTCGTTACAAAAACCACACAAGCACTCAACTCCAACAAAAAATCGGTCAATGGGAGTCGAATTTTAATCCTTGGAATTTCTTATAAAAAGAACGTGGATGATATGCGCGAATCTCCGTCTGTCCTATTAATGGAGAAATTACGCGAACTGGGCGCAGAGATCTCCTACAGTGACCCGCATATCCCGGTTTTCCCTAAAATGCGCGAACACCAATTCGACCTATCCAGCATTCCACTTAACCCGAAAACAATAGCAGAATATGATTGTCTTTTGTTGGCAACAGATCACGACAAATTCGATTACGCCATGATCAAAGATAATGCTCAACTTATTATTGATTCGCGCGGTAAATATCTTGAATCTGCAAAACATATCATCAAAGCCTGAAAACAAATCAATGCGCAATATTTTTTCCCAACCGCAAGATCCATCGTCCTGAATATTAGGAATCTCAATGAAAATTGTAACGGTAGTAGGAGCCCGACCTCAATTTATAAAAGCGGCTACGCTTTCTCGGGCCATTTCAAATCATAACTCGAAGCCCGAAAATTTATTTATTGAAGAAAAGATCGTCCATACCGGCCAGCATTACGACCCCAACATGAGCGACAACTTCTTTCAAGAGTTAGATATTCCACAACCCCACTTTCATCTTAATATCGGGTCGGGCACGCAAGGCGCTCAAACGGGAAAAATGCTGGAAAAAATTGAGGACGTATTACAGCAAGAACGACCTGATTGCCTTTTGGTTTATGGCGATACCAACTCAACCCTTGCAGGTGCCTTGGCTGCAGCAAAACTTCATATTCCCGTTGCTCATATAGAAGCAGGCTTACGAAGCTTCAATAGAAAAATGCCGGAGGAAGTGAACCGCGTTTTATCCGACCATGTTTCTAATTGGCTATTTTGCCCCACACAAACTTCTGTCACGAATTTAGAAAAGGAAGGAATTACTAACGGTGTTGAGTATGTAGGCGATCTCATGTATGACGGAATGTTGTATTACCAGCAAAAAGCCAACCGAGCAATACTTGGCTCCCTCAGTATCGAGCCAGATAAATACATTCTGGCCACGGTTCATAGAGCCGAAAATACAGACCATCTTGACCGGTTGAAGGCAATCCTACAGTCATTAGAAGAAGCCGCTGAGACTATTGGCTCAGTGATTCTCGCTTTGCACCCCAGAACACGGAAAATACTTTCTGAAAAAAACTTCCAAATTTCTAACTCGATTCAGGTCATTGACCCCGCACCCTATCTGGAAACGATAACTTTGCTACAGAATGCCAAAGCAATTATGACGGATAGTGGCGGCATGCAAAAAGAAGCCTTCTTCCTTCAAACTCCTTGTTTAACACTTAGGGATGAAACCGAATGGATCGAAACTATCGAGTGCGGCTCCAGCAAACTCGTTGGCGCAGACACAATAAAAACGAGGCAGGCTCTGGATCAATTAGTTTCCGGAGAATGGAAACCTGATTTCTCTGCCAAACCTTACGGCTCAGGTAATGCCGCAGAAGCAATCACAGCTTGCTTAACCAAATCGTTAGTTTAATAAGCAATATTAAATTCCACCTGTTCCCAGACGAATAGCGAACAAGAGAAACCATTAAAATTCTTCCGCTTATTTTACACTTAGCCTTGTTAGCCCCATGTTGCCATTCAGAAGAAAATAAGGATCTCAAATGTTTTTAGTTCATACCCTTGGAATATTTGCGGCTATTTATACGATGTCGGCTATTTTGGCAGAAATTATATTCTCCTCCGAGTTAGAGAAAAAGCTTCCTACTGCAGTTCGAATAGGATTCAGTTATTTACTGTCCCTTATTTATTTCTCCGGAGCCTGGCTCCTAATGTCTATCCGGCAGGCTTGGGTATTAGGCCTTTTACTCCTCATCTCTTATACCTATGGAAAGTTTGGAAATATATTTAAGCCTTTTGATGGAGCACAGTTTAAACAACTGCTTAAAAAACATTTACAGCTTCTTAGTGTATTTCTAATTTTGGCGAATCTATTCTTTCTTCCCATGCATTGGGATAGACAATACGGACCTTTTGCACGGGTGGGGGGAGATATCATCCACCATTCCGATCCTGCCAAAAAACTGGACGATTTCAATCTTTCCGCTGCGTCATTTGAGGAAGGAGCAAGCTTCAGCAAAAGATTGAGCAATATAAAACACATGTTAAACTTAACATTTACGGATGATTTTTTGGCGCTACCTCCAGAATCCATCAATCCGCCAGATGCAGACTACCAAGCAACAATCCGGATATTTAGTTTTAATTTTCCTTATCAGGTTTTTACCCCCTCCACCCAGTTCCATTTTCTTTCTGGTGCCACCAATTACCCCGCCCACTTTGCAGTTATGGCGTTTGTTTATACTTGTTTCATAACCTCGGTTTTTGGTTTTTTCCGTGCCTTTGGCCGTGTGCCAGCAATTTTCTCGATACTGGTATTTACAAGCTCTCAAACTTATATCGCGGCTTTTTATAACCATTTTCTTTTTCAAAATTTGAGCAGCATGGTTTTAGCTCTTGTCCTCGGAGCAGTGTTGCACGTAAGACTCTTCTCCTTAACAGGATTAAAAACCTACATTACAGGCATTTCAATTTGTTGGTTTACAAACTACAATCACTATATTCCCATTTTATTACCGCTGTTTACACTTGCGTCGCTTCATCGGTTTTATCCGGTGCCCGTCACCCCTAAACAACAAATAGAAGAGCCTAAAAAAAATGGGTTTCAGAAATTATCCTTTTTCACAGGATGTGGAAGTCTGACAATCTTTGGACTCATGGCCAATTGGATAGTGGTAGAACACTCTTTGACATGGATAAAATCAATGATTGGAGTAGGAACTGGTACTAAACCAATGAGAACGGGAGAAAGCATACCCGTTTTTTCTGAACACTGGTGGGCACAGACATACGGTTTTGTATCTCACTATGATCTCCCGCCTTTTGTTCTGCCTGACAAGGGAAACAAACTGGTTGAGGCAATTTTTCCCCTGGGAATTACAGCCGCTTTTATTGTATCCGCCGCAGGACTGGCAATGGTGGTTATGTCCAGATTAAAACCTCATTCCATCTCCGAAATAGAATCCAATAAAAAATTATGGCATTTAATTGGTATCTATTCTGCCTTGATTTCAACGGTGCTTTTATATGCTCCGATAGGGCAGGGAGGAGCGTATTTCCAATTGAAAAGTTCTCATTACCTGCTTCCTTGTGTCTATTTTATAATGTTGTTACCGCTGGTTATTTTCTTCAGATCAAATAAAAACTTCCTAATATTTTTTCGCAACGGGAAAAAATCCAGTGGGGAATTTATTATTGCTGCAAGCTACATGATCAGCCTTGTCTGTTTTGCAGTAACCCTCATGATACCGCGATGGGTGAGTTTAGAGCGATTTGGAAATCAGGAAGATAGTGCGGTTATCATCCACCCTTCTTTCTTTTCAGAAGCAAAAAGAATAACATCCGAAGACGATAAGGCATTTGTGCTTTTTGAACCCAGAAAACCCTCGGACACATATTTTGGCAATCAGCCTTTCTCAGACTACCGGGTTGTGCCAATCCGATATGCCTCTTTACCCAGATATGATAATCCCACAGAAGCATCCAAGGGGATTTATGTCGATGCACCCCCTTCTGATTTTATCGAACCAAATGACTTACCCCATTTATGGTCCCTATGGAGTAAAGACAAAATAAATTGGCAGGCAGAAAAACTGGTTTTCAGAGAATCTCCCAATCTGTATTTCACAGGGAATGCTTATGAAAAAAATTATGGCCTCAAGCATCGGATGAGCAGGTTAAACCCATCATTTGATTCCAGCGACCAAGGGATGTTCTCCTACATTCGTAATGGCACAGCGATGGTTTATCTACCTCCCGGAGGCCCCTATGACTTGGAAGTAAAGGTGATGCATAGAGATGAAACAAATAAAGAAAAATATGATCTCATGGCCGAGGAAATTGAATCTAGAGCCAAAGCTGGAAAGTTTAAATCTTTAAATTCTATAAACCAAGATGGTCCTATTCTCACCATGAAGTATCAATTTGAAAAAAGTGACTCATCCAGACTCTCTCCGGTATGCAGGTATGATTCAGAATATTGGTTCAGCGCCAGGCTGGATGGAAAAGATATCGTTGCAGAGTAGTCGGCAGCTAGACACAGACAATAAAATAAAAATTACTCTATCCCCTTTTGAGTCCGATATTTTAATTAAAAGAAATTTGTCTAAAATCATGATTAAAAGGATAGCTTAAATGTTTTTAATCCATGTCTTATTCATTTTGATCGTCATTTATATGATGTCGGCAGTTTTGGCTGAGGTTATATTTACTTCCCAAACAGAGAAAAAGCTTCCAACTGCTGTTCAGATAGGATTCAGTTATTTTCTATCTCTTATATATTTTTCTGGTGCATGGGTATGCATGTCAATCAGACAGGCTTGGGCGCTGGGCATTATTATCCTTATTGTTTATGCCTATGGAAAGTTCGGGAATATATTTAAGCTTTTTGATGGAGCACACTTTAAACAACTGGTGAAAAAGCATTTAAAGATCCTTGGCGTATTTCTTATTCTGGCAAACATCTTCTTTCTTCCCCTCCACTGGAACCAGCAATACGGGCCTTTCACTGAAGGTGGAGGAGATATCGGTAATTATTCAGACATTGCCAAAAGACTGGATGATTTCAATCTTTCTGCTGCTGGGTTTGAAGAAGGAGCAAGCTTACAAAAAAGAATTCATCATATTAAACATATGTCGAACATGACTTATACGGATGAGTTTAAAGCCCTTTCCCCAGAATTTATCAATCCTCCAGATGCAGACTCTCATGGGACTTTAATGGCATTAAGGTTCGTAATATATACGCCGATTTTTGCTCCTTACGCCCAATTCCACTTTCTTTCTGGTGACACCAATTACCCTGCCTATTTTGCAGTTCAGGCATTTCTTTATGCTTGTCTCATAGCCTCCGTTTTTGGTTTCTTTCGTTCTTTCGGATGGATCCCTGCTATTTTTGCGGCCCTGTTATTTACCGGATCGCATTCTTATGTTTCATCTATATATAATCATTATGCTGCCCAGACCATGAGCGTTACGGTTTTAGGTCTTTTCCTCGGAGCGGTGCCATATGTAAGGCTTTTCTCCATTGCTGGATTAAAAACCTACATCGCAAGCATTTCAACCTGCTGGATCGCGAACTATATCCATTTTATTCCCATATTATTTCCACTCATGACAGTGGCCTCGCTTTATTGTTTTTACCCAAAACTCTCTACACCGGATCAACAAGATGGAAAGATTAAATTAAGTTGGCAAAGAAAAACATGTACTTTCTGGGGATGGGGAAGCCTAGCTATCTTTGCCTTGATTACACATACAACTGCCTTAAAAAATTCACTTGTTTTTTTCGACAAAGTATTTGCTACATTACTAAACCCGAATACAAATTCGATCTTGAGTCAAGAGGGCGAGGGCCTGAGTTTGCCTGTCTTTTCTGAACAATGGTGGGCACAAATGTACGGATTTTTATCCATACAACATTTTTATCCATATGCACTTGAAAGCAAACTAGTGCAAGCAATCATTCCCTGGGGAATAACCTCAGGTTTCATAGTTTTAGCCGCAGGCCTTACGATGATTGTTCTAGCAAAACCCAATCTAAAATCTAACAAAAAAACATGGCATTTAATTGGGATTTATTCAGCATTAGTTGCAACAGTGATGTTGTATTCTTTGATAAGCCAATCATCAGGGTACGCTCAGGCAAAAGGTGCTCAATACTTCCTCCCTTGCACTTATTTTGTCATGTTGCTGCCGCTGGTTATTATCTTCAGATCGGATAATAATTTTTGGACCTACTTTAAAATTAGCAAGAAGTCTGACTGGAAATTTATTACTACCTCGGCTTACATTACCGCCCTTATTTGCTTTACAGGATCTCTATTTATTCCTCGTTTTGTTTATTTAAAAAAATTGGGTGCCCAGGAAGACCGAGGATCAATAATGAATCCATCCTTTTTTTCAGAAATCAATCGAGTTAAATACGAAGACAAGAAGGCGTTTTTTCTGTTTGAACCCAGAGAAAGTTCAGATGTTTATTTTGGAAACCAAGCTTTCTCAGGATATAGAGTCGTTCCGACCCGACATCTATATTTACAAAAATATAATAAATCGACCAGCGTAGAAAAAGCCAACTATGTTGACGCACTTCCCTCTGAGTTCATTGAAACCGATGATCTGCCTCACCTATGGAGCCTGACCAGCAAAGATAAAACAAATTGGCAGACAGAAAAACTGATTTTCAGAAAATCACCTAATCTGTATTTTACCGGCCATAATTATGAAAAAAATTATGGCCTCAAACATCGAATGAACAAGTCAAATCCATCCTTTGACCCTAATGACCAAGGGATGTTCACCTATATACGTAGTGGCACAGCATTGATTTACCTGCCTCCGGGCGGCCCCTACGACTTAGAAGTAACGGTGATGCACCGAGATGAGACCAATAAAGAAAAATATGATCTCATGATAAAAGAAATTGAAAGCCGAGCCAAAGCTAAAAGGTTTAGCTCTTTAACTGCCATAGAACAAGACGGTCCTATCCTCACTATGAAGTACCTGTTT
>JAJDBA010000025.1 GCA_029261675.1 Nitrospinaceae bacterium | reverse complement strand
AGAACGACCAGCCGCCGTTATTTACGCCACTTCTTGTATTGGTATTTCCTTTTCTGGTTAGTCGGAAACACCCTTGTGAAAATAATGAAATGTTGTCGGCCTGGATCACTTCACGGTCGAGCCTGTCGGCATAATACCGGTAGCCGATGAAGTAAAAAAACAGACAGGAAAATGTCAGGATGAACAGAGTGAGCATGCGGGTCGTCTCATACTGGCAATATTATAGTGGTGAAACCGTCCTCATTATAGTACGAGGTTGACACTTGAGGCCTCAAGTTTTTTTTAAGGACTGATTCCGGATAGGCGAGTGCGGAGCCTAAAATAAGGATGCTCTTACCCTACGGTAGTTCAATTAAATAAACTTAACCGAAAAATCAATCTTTTACTAAAATGTTCCGCTGACCATACAATCTCTATTTGGTTGAGTGTGGAATTAAGGAAGTCTCAATACTACTAATTAAATCAAAAATTCTTCCTGCCTTCTCACTGCTCGCTATATAATCTTGATAGGCATTATATGAGTTTTGCAATAATGCTTTATAATTCACCACGCGAGTTTCCTTTTCCTTCAGTATATTCTTAGATTCCTTTTCTCCATCTATCTTTTTCCAATCCGTAAGGTCCTTTCCGACAACACAAACAACTTCAATAGGCTCCTTTTCACGACCATTTTCCTTTAAAAGCTTTTTTAAAGCGTCTCTGTACTTTTCTATCTGGTCTAATAAAACAAGTGTACTTAATGAAACACTGGCCCTCTTTAGTTCAATTATTATGTGTTTCCCAGAGGTCGTTCTATATTTGATATCTACACGTCCATTCTTCTCCGTTTCGTCTAAGTCGGCTTCAAATTTATCAAATTCCTTTTTAATCTGACGCTCCATATATGCGGATTTGGCGGCCCTTTCCCAAGAGGGATCCAGTAGCCATAGATGGTCAAAAATATGCTCTTGCAATACTTTTTCAAGCGCATTGCCTTCCACTTTTTCCTGCAATGCCTCAATAACTTTTATTCGCCCTTTTGTTATTTGGTGGTACAAAGTAGCTTCCATGTCATCTACCGTTCCAATAATTTTTGCAAGAGCAGGAAGATTTTCCATAGAAATATTTTCAAGGGCAGCCAAGTTTTCCCTTTGCTTTAAACTCTCAAAGGCCATAATCCCGAACTTCGTTATTTCGACACGTTCTTCTTCCAAGTTAAACGTCATTTGATTTATTTTTCCAAAAAGAGATTGTGCTCGTTTCCTATGATCCGTGGAGAGCTCTGCGTACCACGCTTTAACGCGAGGTATTTCTAATGCCGTTTTAGTCCCAGATTTATTTCTTAGGTCTATCCACTTCCCTTGAATGTGTTTTAATTCTCCTCGCAAAAACGCCTTCAGAGAGATAAACCGATCATCTTCTTCGAAAATTGCTTGACGGTTTGAAGTTGCAATATCTTCTTTTTCATCTTCATCTAAAAAGTCGGCATGGATTTCACCAATAAGATAATTCGAATACACACCGCCTTCGCCGTAGCTTTCTAAAATATCTTCTTGTGCCAATTTTCCTCTAACCATAATTGAGATTTTATTAATATTCTCTCCGTCTTCTTTTAATGCACCGACTTCTTTAACTGAACCAATCCAACCTGAAATAAACTTTGCTTCCCTGTTTTCTTCAAACTCTGAGTTTTTACAGAAATTTTTATACTTTGCCCCATTTTTTCCAAAATGCCATAAATATTGTACTTTGTGGAAATATTCCCGATCTTCAATTTTTATAAAATTATTATTCAAACAAATGGAGAAATTTGATTTTTCACCCAAAATACTAAAACGCCTAGCTAACCTTTTCCTTAGGCTAGACTCTGTCTGAATCAATCTTTTTTTTAATTTAGTCAAAATGATCTTTGTTCCCTTTTCAAAATCTACAGCCTCGCCATTCAATGGAACAGGGAAGTACGCAGGATCATTGTCCTCTATTGATTTTTTTATATCATTTAACTTCATTTGGAAACGACTTTTTATATTGTCTTTTATTGATTGAACTTCAATTTCCTCGGCAATTGAAAATAAAGAAAGTTTCCCAATCCCTTTTCTCCCCATTACAGGTCGCTTGTGTTTTGGAGTTATAGCGGTTTGATTTTTCCTTCGCTCAAATCCAACATATAAAAATCTCTCATTAATATCCTGTTCAGTCATTCCATGCCCGTCGTCAGAAATGACAATACTTTCATGATCAGTGATTTCAATTTTTACATTTTCAGAATCAGCGTCCCAGGAGTTCGCTACAACTTCAGCTAATACAGAAGGAACATTGCTGTACAAATTAATTCCTAGATGATTGAGAGCATTTAGCCCGATTATCATTTTGTACGGTTTTTTATTCATTTTGTCCTCAATCCTATAGCGATACTTTTTGCAATGGCTCGAGCTAATTTTACTGGTACCGCGTTGCCAATTTGTCTTCCCAAGGTTATTGTTTGCCAATTTTGCTTATCTGATAAAAACTTATAACCCTTGGGGAAAGTTTGCAGAAGAGCTGCTTCTCTAAGAGAAATCGCCCTATCTTGCTCAGGATGTCCAAACCGTCCATTTCCAAAGCCATAGCACTGAGTAGTTATAGTTGGAGCTAGATCATCCCAAGACATTCGCCCATAAACGCTACTATATGTTTTCCCAGATTCCTTTTTGTGGCATTCCGCCACCAATTCTTTATCCCATTCCCTCCAGCTTCCACCGGGCTTAGAAGATCGAATTCTTTTTAAATTTTCTTTGGATAATCCAGCCGCCCTGTGTAACGGGTCTTTTGAGCATTGTTCACCAGCGTTAATTTTTGGAAGATATTCAATGAAGTCTTTTACATGCGGATAGTTTTTTGGTTTGTGAGTAGGGGGAATCAATTCAATTTTTTTATTTTTGGAAGCAATTAAGACTAACCTTTTTCTTGATTGAGGAATTCCATAATCTGGGCAAAAGATAATATTCCATGAAATTTCGTATTTCTGTTTTTCAAGCTTTTGAATAAAATCTTGAAACAATTGCCCTTTTTTAAAGTCGATTAACCTAGGAACATTCTCCATTGTTAAGACATCAGGTTTACTCTCTTCAATTATTCTTGAGAACTGTTCTAACAACATCCATTTTCCATCTTCTTTTTTTTGGGAATAAAGGGAAAAGGGTTGGCAAGGCGCACAACCTATTAAGATTTTTGGTTGTCCCTTCCTGAACAAGCTATTAACCATTTTTCCGGTTAAGCCAGATATGTCCCAATTGATAAACTTTGAATGGTTGTTTTTTTCAAAAGCGTATTGGCAGGAAGTGTCCGTATCAATTCCTGCCACCACTTCAAAACCTTCCTTCAGGAATCCATAACTCAAGCCACCGACGCCACAAAATAAGTCGACAACAGTACCCTTATTAAAACTCGCCTTTTTCCTAAAGCTAGACACAAGTCTCCTTTGGCAATGAAACGTTTTTAATTCAATGGGTTAGGTGTTGTTTTTTGGGATTCATTATAACTCATAATCTAATAAATGGGACAGGTCCTCTATTGCATAATAGTAAATTCTCTTTAATGAGCAAGTCGATTCAATTGATGCTCTTTCGCGATAGCTTTTTAGACAATTTATAGTACGAGGTTGACACCGGAGGCTTCAAGTTTTTTGAAAGGGCCGAAGCCGCTGAGGTGCAGGGTCAGGGTTTCCCCCTAAGGACGAGAGGATAGTCGTAAAAAATTTGTCTCTGGCGAATTACTTGCACCCCGGTTCATAATTTTCTATAAGCCAGATGGTGGCTCTTTCGCAGTCATTTCCATCCGGATGGTGGAAGGG
>JAJDBA010000024.1 GCA_029261675.1 Nitrospinaceae bacterium | reverse complement strand
GTTCTCTTGATCAAATTGTCGCACGGCTTTATTTTAATGACTTGAAGAGAACTCACCGCTTCTTTCTGATGCAATACATGAGTTAGCTTGCAAGCTGATCCAAATCGAATAATTCTGGGTATTCTTGCTTGAATAGGCGCAGAAATTTATTGAATTTTGGTTTTTTTACATACCCACCCTTGCTTGACTCCAGCATATGGTTTTTCTTGAAAACTTTTACGTGTTTACTCACGGTATCCTTATCACAATCAACTTGCTCAGCCAAATCGTCTCTTTTAATTTTATCGTTGACGTAAAGAGCAAAAAGAATCTTTCGGAACACGTGCTCGGAACCATGTTTTTCGGCATCAATTTTCTTAAGAACTTGCTTCTTGATGGTTTCATAGTCCGGAAGATGAGTGTGATGTTGTTCGATTTCCGAGTAATCATCAAGAGCGCAATTCTCATGAGAATAAACTTTGTCCAAGAATTTATATGCCGACACCACATGTTTCTTTTTGATCCTCAGTTTGGTGAAGTCGTTATTAGCCGAAACATTAAAAACGGCGAACGCCGCAGAAATTCGCGCCAACTTTTTCCTAATATCCGCCTGGTTTACCAAAGGGATGCTGATGGCATCTCCGTATTTGTCAGACATTCTTTTTGCCAGTCTCAGGACCTTCTCAGTTGCTTGCTTAGAAAATGAAATCTCGGTGGACTTTAAATTCCAAGACCAGTACACCAAGGCTCGTAACATATCAGGTGTGATTTTTGGGTTCCTGTGGGTCGGAGATGCCTGGTTCACAAAATTCAAGTTCTTCAGGTCCGAACTGTTCACTAGAACCACCATATCCAACCGGCGGATGAACATTGGAGAGTAAAGCGTCTTCAAGGTTTCTATCCCAAAACTAAAGGTGTCCATTGTCCTATCAAACTTAGGGTTTGCCACTAGCAGGAGTCTAGTTTGACATTCGTACCCTCGGCTTTGTACGCGGTCGATTTGTAAAAACCCTTCGTCCATGGATTTAGCCAAGCTCTTAAGGTCGAAGTCTTCGAGGTTCTGGGCTTCGTCCACGAGCAGAATTTTTCTGTTGTTGGCGGGATAACGTCCGATCTTTATTTGCCAACCTTTTGCCTTGGTTTCCACAAGCGCATAGCATAGCCCTGTTCGGCTCCCGGTAAGGCCACTAAACGTGTCTCCGACCCCTAAAAATTCTGAAAGCCGAGTGTACGTCTGGGTCTTTCCTGATCCACTATCACCAACCAATGCCATTAAAATCCAACCTCGAATGTTCTCCCTGTTAAAGGTGATGAAGCGTGGTGACAACCACGTCAGCAGGATGCTCAAAAGGACCTCGTTGCGACCGTAAATTTGCGTCACGTTATCTGTTAAGTCCTTCAGTTTTTCTTTGCGAGACAATCCCTGAAGCTGTTCGAGCATGGGTAAGGATGCATGCAAGTCAAACGACTCGTAATCGATTTCCAGCGGGGTTAAATTTTCGATCAGGAATGTCACTTCCTGGGTCTTCGGATGTGTTTTGACCCAACCAACAGCTTGGTAATGACCAGGCTTCGGATGCGTTGATGAAAGATAATAGACGCGCTTTTCGATCAGCTCCTGCTTTTTTCCGTCAAATAAATCTATAATATTTCCGTCCGCATCCCTGATTTGGCTGACTCGCTTAACCACCTGTTGACAAAAGAACTCAATAACTGTGGTTCGCTTTACAATATCAATTGTAGGTTTTGCCCAGAACTTGCAAGCGTAGTTGCGTATCATTCCGATTAAATAATTTTTGGTAGTAAAACAAGACGCAATATATTCCTCCCGGTGAGGAGGTATTCTATGAGGTTGGGAAAATCCTATGCAATCTACGCAATTTCCCTGCCCTTCCCCAGAACAAAAATCGATTTTAAATTCTTCAACAGCGTGGTAACTTCCGTTTGTCTCTCCGCTGATGTTTATCGGAACGGATATTTTTTTATCCACAAGTTCCTTATTGTCAATTTCCGTGAAGGACTTCACCTCGATTATTTCTTCATCAGTTTTTTCTGGAGCTTCTTCTGCAAATTTATGTTTATCGGTTGATTTAATCAAAGCTTTTAAATCGGAAGCAGAGTTTCCAAGCTTGACAAAGTAATCGGTGATGTCTTTTTCACTTTTGCTCCCTTTTAGAGGAAGTTCGACAACCTTGATCCACTTGGCATCCGCATTTTTCAGGGCAGGAAGGACTTGCCGTTGAACGGCCTGTGTTCCAGCCTGGTCTTTATCAAAAATAATGACGACTCGTTTACCCTTAAAGTATTTAGCCCATTCAGGGCGAAATGATGCGGCTCCTCCTGTACTTGTGACTGCCCTGAAACCTTCTTCCCGAAGCTTCAGCCGATCAAGCTCACCTTCACAGATAATGATTTGCTTGGCATCGGACTTCAGAAGCTCATTCACCCCATAAAGCCTATATGGCGACCCGTACTTATGACGATCGTCGGTATAGCTGATAACCTTGGCTTTATTTTTTGTGTTATATAGACGGATGTTTACGGCTTCTCCGTTCTCATCCCAGATGGGAATAGAATATCTTTGGCGTTTCTTATCCCATCCAATTTTAAATTTCTCGATCGTGCCAAGACTTAAGCCACGTTCGTCGTGGAGATAACGCAAACCATCTTTATTGGCAAGTAGAGCCTGGTGAAACTTTTCAATAATTACCCTGTCAATCGGTGGGCGCTCAGGTTTCGATTTAGGAAGTTCCATGCCAACTTCCTCAGCCAATCTGACAAGTTCTTCTTTGAATACGGTGCCGTTGCGTTGCATTTGATAGTCAAAATAAGAGCCGGTACCACATCCGGCGAAACATTTCCATTTCCCTGTTTTGGTATTGAAACCAAAAGATGGGTTTTTATCCTGATGAAAGGGGCATAAGCCTTGTGTCCAGCCTTCTGCATTTGGAGGTTGCATCTTATTTACATCCGAATAAAGCGGCGTAAAATCGTCAACCATTTTTAGTATTTTATTTTGAAATTCGGCCCAGTCCGCTGATTTGTTAAAGTTTAAGTGTGCCATTTCATTCCTATTTATTTGTAAGTTTTAGAAAACGTGTGCTGTTCCTTATTGATTAGATGAAAATATAAGTCATCGCTTTATGTTCTATATTTCATTAAGCAAAGACCGTGCGCCAATGCGGCTGACAGCTGTCACGTTGATTTAATGTCTGCTTATTTGCTCGATAATTTGAACGTATAAAAAAGGGCGGGCCCACCCAAATTTAAACGAAAAATTATTTTCTAACGCCAACCGACTGTGTCAGTGTTGCCTGCTGGGCACTTCTTTTTCTTTTTTATACTCATTAGAGAAACCGAGTTTCTCTCGACTCCTTGAAAAACTTGAGTGGTTACCCTTATTATTGCTTTGAGTCTCTCTAACTCACTTGGCCCCCAGCTATTTTTGTTGTCGACGTCAAAACCCAACTGTTGAAGAACTATTCTCATAAGTGGGGCGGCCTTTTCCGAAAACGGCCAACAACTTAAAATAAAGCGGCCTCTAAACTCGCCCTCGGTTGTTATTCGCCATTGGATCTCCCACATAGGATCGCCTTGCTTTGTTGCTGTTTCCTGAATATGGTCGATTTTTGCCAGGTATTTTCTCGGAGGAATAGGTCCGAGAGGATGGATTCCATCAAAATCAAGTATCATGGTGACTCCTTTAAATGTTTGTGGCTAATATTGCGGAATACCCGCGTTGAATTAACTTTGGTCTTCCCAATGTCTATACTCCTTCCTTTCCGTTATGGGTTTGTTCTGGTGGTAATTGTTTGGGTGGGCATGGAGTGTCAGCACCGCCTATGCCTCGTGATCTGGTGTTAATGAAATTTTCGATATCCTCTTCTAACCAACCTCGACAACGTTCCGATAGATTGATCCTTTTTGGAAGGACTCCGGCTCGCTCCAGTCTCCAAAGACTTGTCCGGCTTAATCTCGTTAGTGCCACAACCTCAGATGACTTCATGATCCTCATAATTTCTCCTAAAATTTATATACAAGTTATTTTTGTGTTGCGGAAATCTACAATGCTAGTTGCATGCCGAACACAAAAAAGCCTGTCAAGGAATAACCCCAACAGGCTGAATTAAAATGAATTAAAATTTTTTTACTGTTTGTTCGGAGAGATTTGAGGTAGGGGTTCCTAAGCGAATAGTCTAAAAAGGACTAAAATATATTCTTTTTTAGACCCAAAGACCATCTTCCTTTTGTAACTTTATGTTGTATTTTTTTATTCTTGATTCGAGTTTAGACTTGGAAAGTTTCAATAATTCTTTGGCTTTTACTTTGGAGTCAGTTTCGTTTAAGGCGTTGACAATAGAGGCTCTTTCTATAAGTCCCTCTCCAAAGAATTTATTTAAATTTTCGGAAATGAAATTTAATGATTTTACGATCTGCAGAAAGAATTCTTTCCGGTCGCTTCTTGTGGATGAATCTTCAATAACGGGAAAATTCTTCAAAATTTTCCTTATAGTTTTTTGTTTTGCTATGAGCTTAGAGTTTTTGTTTGGTTTTAACATTTGCTCTGCAAGAATAAAGTCTTTTTGAAATTCTCCCTTGCAAATGG
>JAJDBA010000023.1 GCA_029261675.1 Nitrospinaceae bacterium | reverse complement strand
ATTTTTCTGTTGATTTGTCTTCTTGCACTTACTCTTTCACCTCCGTTGGGTGAAGAGCCGGTACTTGGCCTCGAGGTCACCAAGCCTCCGTGGCAGTTTGTCTGGATATACGCTTTGGAAAATGTATGGGTGCCTTTTTTGATCGTAGCACCTCCAATCATAATCGGATTTTTAGCGGCCATACCTATCGTCGATCAGAACAAAGAACGTTATTGGAAAAAGCGCCCCCTCGCAATGATAGTCTTGATAGGCTTTATTGCAACATTCGCCGCTCTTATCATCTGGGGCACCGTTACCACCATGACCCACTCCATGTAGCCGGCCAGCGGCCGGCGGCTAAAGGTCAGAACTTTTATGGACGGACTATAGCCGACAAGCTTCTAAACATAGCTTTTTAATTACAGACTTTTTTTTGAGGGCCAAACTCCTCCCCCTGACAAGGGGGATTGAGGGGGTTACTTTAACAATTCATATTCAAATTGAAATTCTGACAAAAAAAGATTGTTGCTTGTGTGACGATGCAAAAGAAATTATCGAACGCGTGTTACCCGATTTTCCAGCAACACTAACGATGGTCGATATTGAATCCGACCCCACCCTTTTTGAATCATATAAAGAGAAAATCCCAGTAGTACGCATCAATGGAAAAGAAAGTTTTGTGTACAAGACACATGAAGTCACATTGCGAAAAAAACTCGAAGAACTAATAAAGGAAAAATAATGGTAGAAAAGACTGCGTTAACCGAACAGGAACTGGAAGAAAAGCTAAAAGAAATGGCACCCGAATGGAAAACAGGCAAGAACGAAAAAGGCGTACCCTTTATTCAACGGGTACACCACGCCTCAAAATTTATGGAAGGGATTGAATTTGTCAGAAAGGTAGCAGACGCCGCTGAAGAAAATAACCATCACCCCGACATCATCATCAACTACAAACGCATATCAGTTCGTTATTGGACGCACACCGTAAGCGGTGTCACTCTCGCTGATGTACAGATGGCACAAAAAATCGACCCTCTTTTCTAGTTCCCTAAACCTCAGACTGCATGATGTCATCAAGGGTCTGACGTTTCCGGGTCAGGGTGCATTGGTCGCCATCAACAATCACTTCTGGAATAAGAGGCTGCGAATTGTAGTTGGAGGACATAACATGCCCGTAAGCCCCTGCCCCACCTATAACAATGCAATCACCTGCTTTTGGCATCGGTAGTTTTCGCGGAACTGGCTCTTCATCTTTCTGTGTCAATACATCTCCGGACTCGCAAACAGGACCGGCAATAATAAGATCCTGCTCCGGCCCCAGGTTTTCGCCATCAAACCAGATAGGGTGGAACGAACCATAAGCCATTGGGCGGATCAAATGACAGAACCCGACATTGGTCAGCACATAGTCGATACGTTTTCCTTCTTCATCAAAGGTATGATTGAGCGAACGTACTTCCCCGATCAAATAACCACAACCTGCAACAAAGCGTCTTCCCGGTTCGATTTCACAAACGATGTCTCGACCAAAATGTTCCTTTAGAACCTTGGCTCGTTCATCAATAATCGATTTATAACCGGAGATATCTTCCTGCGGTTGATCGGGATCGTATTGGTAAGGCAAGCCACCACCGAAATTGATCGTCTCAACATCGGGAAATTCTTTGGCAAAATCCACCAGTTTTCCGGTAATGCGTTTGAGGTGTTCCATATCGCCACCGGAGCCAATATGCATATGCACGCCTGACAGAGTCAGGTCATATTTTTTCAATAATTGCTTTACCTCATCCAGATTCTGATACCAGATGCCGTGCTTGCTGTAAGGCCCACCTGTATTGGTCTTTTTAGAATGCCCTGCTCCTTCACCGGGATTGATCCGTATAGAAATTTTCGCAGAACCCGATCCGTGTTTTTTAAAAGCCTGCCCATACTCTTCAACCATTCCCAATGTGCCACAGTTGCAATAGATATTGTTATCGAGGCAATAGTTCACGTCGTCGGCGTTAAAAAAAACATCACTGGTAAAACAAATGTCTTCAGCTTTAAAACCCGCGCGAATCGCGCGCTGGACTTCATAGACACTCACCGCATCGATCTTGACTCCATTCGCCAACATCTCTTGCAAGATTTTGACATTCGAAGAGGCTTTCATCGCATAACGCGTGACGGGAGAAAGTTTTTTAATCTCGTTGATCGACTGACGCAGAATTTCCAGACTGTATACATAAACAGGGGTGCCAAACTGGCGGGCAATTTCCTGCACTTCAACTTTTTCAATTTTCATTTTCTATCTCTTATTGGGATGGCTGATTCAATGTAATAATGCAAAATTTATAGCACAGTTTTGGAACTCACAAAAATGCTTTGTTTTCAATTGACATTCTCAAGCTTTGAGGTAATTTGAATGAACTCAATTCATAAATTTATACGGTTAAAAAGGACTCCTCTGAATGCCGAAGTGGACCATTGACGAAGCTCGCGAACATTACAATATCAATGGCTGGGGTGCAGGTTATTTCGATATCAATACGAAAGGCAATATTGTTGTTCGCCCCAATCGCCAAAGTCAGCATGACATTGACCTCAAGTCTCTGGTCGATGATATCCAGTCAAAGGGTTATTCGCTTCCTGTCCTCATCCGTTTTTCCGACATTCTGAAAGCCACCATTGCTAATCTCGCCAATTCTTTTCAGCGAGCCATTGAAGAATACGCGTATAACGGTCAATATCACGGGGTATACCCCATCAAAGTGAATCAGCAACGGCAGGTTGTGGAGGAAATCATAAAATTCGGCCAACCCTACAACATCGGACTCGAAGCTGGATCGAAACCTGAGTTACACGCCATTCTCGCTATTCTCGATAACCCTGAAGCTTTGCTGGTCTGCAACGGCTACAAAGATGAAGCCTTTATACGACTGGCTTTGATGAGTCAGAAGCTGGGGAAAAAAGTTTTTATTGTCGTAGAAAAGTTGAACGAATTATCTCTCATAGAAAAAGTCTCAAAAGAACTTGGCGTACAACCCAATATAGGATTGCGTATCAAACTGGTGAGCGCCGGTCAGGGGCGTTGGTCTTCTTCGGCAGGGGAACACTCAAAGTTTGGCCTAAACTCCATCGAGTTGATGGAAGCTCTGCAAATTGCCAAAGACAAAAACATTCTCGACTGCATCAAATTAATCCATTTCCACTTAGGCAGCCAGATCACGAATATACGCCGTATCAAAAACAGTTTGCAGGAAGTGGGACGGTTCTACTCTGAGCTGATGCGTTTCGGTTGCAACATTCAATTCATTGATGTCGGCGGTGGATTGGGAGTGGACTACGATGGTTCTCGGTCGACATTCGCCTCCAGCACCAATTACACGGTACAGGAGTATGCCAATGATGTGGTCTATCATCTATTAGAAATTTGCAACAAGGAAAACCTGCCCCACCCGAACATCATCTCCGAATCGGGACGAGCCATGACAGCTCACCACTCCATACTGGTCGTTAACGTTTTAGATGTTACAAGCTTTCCTGAATGGAGTGACACGCTTGAAATCGACCAGGATGCCCCGGAAGTGGTTAAAGAAATTTTTAATATTCTCGACTCAACCTCCAATAAGAATCTAAATGAGTCCTGGCACGATGCGGTGCATTTAAAAGATGAAGCACAGAACCAGTTTCTCATGGGTCTGATATCCCTTGAAAATCGGGCTATGTCGGAAAGAATCTTCTGGGGTATTTGCCGCAAAATAGAAAAGTTGAGTTCGCGTCTGAAATTCATGCCCGATGAAATTCGCAGTTTAAAAACCCGATTGGCAGACAAGTATTTCTGCAACTTTTCAGTTTTCCAATCGGTTCCAGATTCATGGGCTATTGATCAAGTCTTTCCGGTAGTGCCCCTTTACCGATTGAACGAAGAACCCACTCGCGATGCCACACTCGCAGACATTACCTGCGATTCGGATGGCCAGATAGACACTTTTATCGGCACCAACCGAGGGACGGAAAGCACCCTTCGCGTTCATGCACTGGAATCTGGTGAAACCTATCCTCTCTGTATTTTTCTGACAGGGGCTTATCAGGAAATTTTAGGCGATCTGCACAATCTATTTGGAGACACCAACACCGTTCACGTTTCTCTGAACGACGATGGCACAATAAAATACGAGCAGATCATTGAAGGGGAAGATGTAACGGATGTGCTCGACTATGTTCAATTTTCAGCAGATGAACTGGCGGGGCGCATAGATGGATTCCTCATCGGTTGCGTGCAACGAGGTGTTGTCACGCAAAAAGAAGCGGATGACTTTCTGAGTCTTTATAAAGAAGGTCTGAGCGGCTACACCTATCTGGTTAATCCCGATAAACCTCAAAAAAATTAATCCACTTCAATCGCCAGCTTTTTGCAAATTTATGATTTGCTGCATCCGCTCTTCATTTGTAGGGTGGGTAGAAAAGTAGCTAGCCTCTTCAGATTTTTTACCTGTTTTTTT
>JAJDBA010000022.1 GCA_029261675.1 Nitrospinaceae bacterium | reverse complement strand
ATTAACGCGAAAAGATTACATCGCAGCGAAAAAACATTGGCGAGAGCGAGCGTTGGAATCCGTATTCACATTTTTCCCCGATTTTCGCGATAATGTGGTATTTTTAGACTCGTTTACGCCGAAGACCATCAAAAAATATACGGGTCATCTTAACGGTGCTGTCTATGGGTCTCCGCATAAAATAAAAAATGGCAAAACCCCTGTAAATAATCTGTTTATCTGTGGAACTGACCAGGGGTTTTTAGGTATTATTGGAGCTACTTTAAGTGGCATTTCAATGGCCAACCTCCATATTTTACAGAAATAAATAAATGAGCAAACCACCACTACCACGAGATTGGCTGAAAGACATACAATCGGCATACGACACGGTTGTAATAGGAAGCGGCCTAGCTGGCATGACATCGGCCAACCTTCTCGCAAAGCTGGGACATAAAGTCCTACTTGCGGAGCATCATTATAATCTCGGTGGTATGGCGACTTGGTTCAAACGCAAGGGAGGACATATCATGGATATTTCCTTGCACGGCTTCCCATGTGGCATGATAAAAACCCTGCGCAAATACTGGTCGCAGGATATTTCAAGCCGAGTTGTTCAACTCAAAAATGTCCGTTTCGATAATCCCCAATTTTCTCTCAATACCTCTTTCGACAAAGTCGATTTTACTCATATTCTCAGAGAGCGTTTTGGCATCCTAAAGGAAGTCGTAGACGAATTCTTTCATACCACTCGTGCAATGAATTTTTACGATGATGTCGTTATGACCACGCGCGAGTTATTTGAAAAATATTTTCCTGGCCGCACCGATGTATGGCGATTCCTTATGGAACCTATCACTTATGCCAATGGCTCCACTCTTGACGAGCCTGCAATCACTTATGGCATTGTGTTCTCCAACTTCATGGATAAGGGCGTCTACACCTATCAGGGCGGCACCGATTACCTGATTAAGGAAATGAAGAAGGAGCTTCTGCAAAATGGAGTAGACATACGTACGCACTGTATGGTCGAAAAAATTTATGTGGAAGACAAAACCGTGCAGGGCGTTCGCATCAACGGTCAGGATATCCCCTGTAAATCCGTTCTTTCAAATTCCAACATCATAACAACCATTGAGCAACTCACTGGCGAAGAACACTTTGACCCCGAATATATTAAAGAGGTAAAAGATGTTCGGCTCAACAATTCCAGTTGTCAGGTCTATATGGGAGTCAAAAAAGGTGAAACAATACCGCATGTCGGTGACCTTCTGTTTTCTTCTGATGCCGATGAATATTGCACTGATAAAATATTGAGTAAAGATGATATTACCAGCCGCACTTTTTCATTTTATTATCCAGAAATTCGTCCTGGCACCGACCGATACTCAATCGTATCTTCCACCAACGCAAGATATAAGGACTGGGCAAATCTCAGCGAAAAAGAGTATCTACACGATAAGCACGACTTGGAACAAACCACTCTCGATTCGCTTGAAAAATACGTTCCCGGTATCCGTAGCAAAATAGACCATATAGAAGCTTCAACCCCGAAAACTTTTAAGCGCTATACTCTGCATCCGTCGGGCACTTCGTTCGGCACCAAATTTGAGGGGCTGAAAGTAAGCCGTGAACTTCCTAATCAAATAAACGGTCTGTTTCATGCCGGCTCGGTGGGCATTATCATGTCCGGTTGGCTGGGGGCTGCCAACTATGGAGTCATCGTTGCCAATGAAACCGATAAATTTTTGAGACAACTGAGCCCAAGCCTCGTTACAGCTTAAGATAACTCCTTTCTTTCCTTCCTTCTTTCCCAAATTTAATTTAATATTGTTTTATGGAATTCGATTTTAAAGGGCAGACTGCTGTCGTAACGGGTGGCACACGTGGAATAGGCAGAGCTATTTCGGAAGCATTTCTAAAGGCAGGGGCGAAAGTCATCTCCACCTACCGAAGCAACGAAGAAGAAGCCAAAAAATTTACAGAAGCTAATTCCGCGCATGCCGAGTGTCTCTCCATTTATAAATTCGATGTGACCTGTTATGACGAGGTAGAAAATTTTTATAAAGAAGTTGAAAAAAAACATGGGATCTTACAAATTGTTGTCGTCAGCTCAGGGATCCGTTCCGACTCCATTGTCGGTATGATGAAAACGGAAGACTGGAACAACGTTATCGATACCAACCTGACAGGAACCTTTAATATCTCCAAACTTGCCGTGCAATATATGATGCGGCAAAAATACGGTCGCATCATTGCCTTGACCTCGCCCATTGGTAAACTTGGTTTTGCCGGGCAAGCCAATTACGCGGCATCGAAAGCGGGGCAGGTGGCCCTGATTAAATCCTTATCCAAAGAAGTAGCCAGTAGGAAAATTACTGTCAATTGTGTTTCACCTGGTTTCATCGACACAGATTTTATTTCTGATTTGCCCGATGAACAAAGGGATGCTTATAAAAAGCAGGTTCCTCTCAAACGCTTCGGGTCACCACAGGATGTTGCAACACCGGTTTTGTTCCTCGCTTCAAAAGAATCTTCTTACATCACCGGATCAGTCTTAGAGGTAACTGGAGGCCTATAAAAATGTCGCAGGATTTTCTTCAGTACATTCCACATCGCCCGCCATTCTTATTTGTTGATAAAGTAATAGAAGAAGTTGATGACACTATCAAAGCAGAAAAATTCATCAACCATGATGAACCCTTTTTTCAAGGCCACTACCCTGACCGACCGATTATGCCCGGCGTGTTGATCTTTGAATCCATTTTTCAAACGGGAGCGATTATGATGGGAAAACGAATCGCTAACGAAGGAAAAATTCCGGTTCTTACTCGCGTCAACAATATAAAACTCAAACACGCTGTCAATCCTGGCGATACTTTACAGATTGAAGTAAAACTAAAGGATCTGGTAAGTTCCGCAGCTTATATGACGGGCAAAGCATCGGTGAACGGCAAAATTGCCGTAACTCTTGAATTCACTGCCATGTTGGTTGAGGATGTGAAATGAGTTTTTTGAATCTGGAAAATAAAAACATATTGGTAATGGGCGTTGCCAATAAAAAAAGCGTGGCCTGGCATATTGCCAAAACCCTCGAAGAAGAAGGGGCCAACGTTATTTACAGCGTGCGCTCGGAGGACAGAAAAAAATCTCTCGATAAATTACTCGCAGGAAAACCTGTTTTTATCTGTGATGTAGAAAAACCAGAGGATATTGAACGTCTAAAAAAAGAAATTAGTACAGATTATAAAATCCTACATGGACTGGTGCACTCGATAGCATTTGCAAATTATTCGGAAGGATGGAAACCTTTTCACGAAACACCACGCAAAGATTTTTTGCAATCTATCGACATAAGTTGTTATTCGCTGATTGCATTGTCCGATGCTATGAAAAGTTTGCTCGACAAAAAAGCTTCAGTTGTAACCGTTTCCATTTCTACAACGCGTATGGCGGCAGAAAATTATGGCTACATGGCACCCGCTAAAGCGGCACTCGATTCAACACTCTGTTTTTTGGCAAAATCTTTCAGCGCATTTTCTGAAACTCGCTTTAACTCTATTAACCCCGGTCTTCTTAAAACTTCTGCCTCTGCAGGCATCCCAGGTTATGTAGATTCCTTCCTCCATGCTGAAAAGGCAACCCTGAGAAAAAATTCCCTTACAACTCAAGAAGCTGCCAACGCAGCTATCTTTTTATTAAGCGACCGTTCGAGTGGAATCAACGCTCAAGGAGTCGTACTTGATGCAGGCATGTCCATCAACTATTTTGATCAGGCACTGATTAAACCTCAATAGCTTGGAAAACAAGGCTTTGCCTTGAGGAAATAATAATAGACTTATAGTAAAAGGATTTATGAGTACGACCTATTGGCCCCACGCCAAGTGACTAATGGATGAGCCCTTTTCCCTGCATGGATTTATGAAAGGGCTTTACCACACTTTCTAGTTCCGGAGCCTTTATACTTCCCGCTCGAATTCCAGCTGATCGGTTCAGCCGCTGGTTGATATCAGCCACCATAGCAAGTTCTTTAGATTTTTTTAGCGGAATCAAAGCCTGCATATAAAATTCTACTGCTTTTTGTTTTTGAGGTGTTAGAGCATAAGCATCACCTATTCGAGTAAGAAAGATACCTTCAAATTTTGAATTGCGAGAGTTTTTAGCCAAATCAAGACCTTCATTAAAAATATGGATAGCCTGATCGATATCTACTAATTCAACGTACATTTTTCCGAATCGATGTAGAATTTCCATTTCTTCATTTCGCTTATTAAGACTACGAGCTAAAGTAAGGCTGGCCTCGAAATATTCTTCCGCCTGCTGGTAATCTTTCATACTCATGAAGCAAGAACCTAAATGCTTGAAAATAATTCTCATACAAAGTCCGTTACCCATTTCTTTAGATTTATTCAATCCTTCTTTTAACGCAGCAACTGCATTTTCAAATTCACCTTTTTGCTCATAAGCCAAACCCAACCGGGTCCAGCCTGCTTCTGACTCTATTTCAAATTTATTTGTTTGTTCAAGGTTTTGTTTTTTTAATAGACTCTGTATAGCTGCATCCGGTTTTTTCGTGGCAAGATAATAAGTGGCTAATTCGTTGAGAATTTGACATTCCTCCTGAGCCATTTCCATTTTTTCAGCAAGGTGTGCCGCTTGATCAAGGCATTCTTTCGCATCTTCATATTTAAAAATGGAATTTAAAAAAGTTCCAAGATTAAGAAAGTGGAAGGTTTCTATATCTTCCGTTCTCAGTCGTTGAGAAATTTTTAATCCAGCCTCCAAAAATTCGCGGCACTCTTTTTGGAAAAAACGAAAACGTAGCAATTGACTTCCCGCTCGCATATAGGAACTGAACAACTCTGCAGCTTTTTTTCCTTCTACGCTACCTTTATGCACCCGGCTCAATCCGCAACGAATATTTTCCCATTCCTGATGGAACAGCTTCAAACCTTCGATAACTTTTTCTCCACCCTTTGAAAAGGATTCTCCCGCAGTATCAAAAATCGAAAGATAAAAAATCGCGTGCCGTATTCGTGCTTCTCGAAGATCCATTTCCGGTAGGTAATCTTTTAGTTGTTCTTTTATCCAACTATGAATGATGTATCGTTTGCTAAGTAGATCATTTTTTATCAGTCCCGATTTTGATAGAACTTGCAATGTATCCACGTTCTGCTCTGACACCCTGCCTGCCGCCTGCGAATCAAAAGTACCGGGAAACACGGATAGCTTGCACAATGCTTTCTGATCTTTTTCGTTCAATGAATAATAAATAGCTTTAAACGCCGCTTGTAGAGATTCTTCATATTCATCGCTCTTTTCCAATAGTGAATCTTTCCAATGTTTGCGAAACAGAGATAGAAAATCTATTGGATTGATTTTCATGTTGCAGGAAAGAAATTTTCCACAAACCTCAAGAGCCAAGGGGAGCCCTCGGCATAACTTTGCTATTTCTCTTGCATTGGGTTTCAACCTGAGAGAACAGGCGACTAAAAATTCTTGAGCCGATTCAACATCCAAGGGTTGAACTTCCTTATTGATGGCACCTATCACGTTTAGCTTTTTATACGAAGTCGCAATGACCAACCAGGAGTCTGGCGGTTTGAGGGCTTTAATCTGATCAAGATGGGTAACATTATCCAAAAAAAGGATGCCCCGCTGGGGAGTCATTACCTTTTTATATAATCGGGTCAACTGAGTTTTATTTTCAGGAATTATTTCAGACGGGCGGAATGAAAGCACAACCTGCACCATGGCATCACGAATCGACATGGGTTCATTTTCTCCACCCTTAAGATCTAAATATAATTTTAAATTTTGAAAATTATACTCATATTTTTTAAGCAGCTCTAAAGCCAGAGTTGTTTTTCCAATACCTTTTCTTCCATATAGAATTACCGTTGAGTTTCCCTTTTGAATTTCCTTTAAAATTTCAAAAGTGATCTCGTTTCGACCATAAAAGTTTTCAGAATACGTAGGGGGTCGGCATAATTTTTCCTTCACTTCTGTTCGGGATTTTTCCAGTTTCAAAATCCACTCGGCCACTTTTTCTGGTGTATCAGGCAAAGGCTCATTTGCGGGCCCCTTAACGTCTTCGGGCTCAGGAGCCTTCGATTGGGGTTTTACCGAAATGAATCTAAATACTAAAATACTGACCAAACCAATGAAAAAAGTTAACACCCAGTAGCTCATAATAGTATTCCCTGAATTAACAAGGGTTTTTGATACGCTAGAAATTCGGCCGAACTCATGTAGTGAAACTCCAATAAACTAAACAAGTTACAAAGTTATTTCCTCCTGGGCTTCCAAGAGGATTGAAAAACCGCAGGCTATTTCCTTTAAATACTCACCCCGCAATTCATCCTTGATTAAGTAGAAAAGCAAGTGACATGCCATTCAATAAACTTCTTATAAATCATTAAGTTGTAAATTCTGGGTAAGAAACTCTCTCGCTCTACTGTATGAAAAAATGAAAACTAAAAGAGCAATTACCGCTTAAATCAGGAAAAATTTCCCCCACAGGGGTAGAATTTTCCGTGTTGAAAAGGCTAATTTTTATCCTTCTATTTTTCATAAACCATTATAAATAAACGGTTTTATATGATTATTTTGAGTTTGGCACCGCTTTTGCTCAAGGGATGGTTGCGGGATATTATTCACCATCTACAATGGACTTTAAACGATGCCAGGCAACTCAAGTGTATTAGCTTTGTTTTCTCCTCAACCCCCAGTTGAGCCGACCGCCCCAAAGGCCGATCGCGGAAGTGATAGCGACTTTAATGATTTTCTGAGCAACGCTACAGCTCAGGTAGATAAAACGCAGAAATCAAGCCCTGGAGATTCGGCAAATAGCAATAACGAAACCGAAGTAGGCAAGATGTCCAAGCCTAAAATAAAAAATAATACCGATAAGCCCGAAGCGGATGACGGAAAATATCAAGAAACTGCCACTGCGATCGGTAATGAACCGACCACCAAAGCTGAAACCGTGACGAAGGATTCCATATTGGAACAAAATGCTGCCTTTGCTGCGAAATTGAAAGAGCTTGGCATCGATCAAGAGCAGTTTGAAGCTTTGCTCGAACATCTTGGTTTAAAGGGCGAAGTTAATTTTGATTCTTTATTGCAATCTCTCACCCAGGGCCTAAACCAAAATGGAGTCACCGTTGGGAAAGATATCGATACTCTTTCTCAAAGTGAACTGTTGGCACGACTTCAACAACATGAAGGTGAAGCAATTAACCTTCTCAAAAAGGCAGGTCTTACAGATGATCAGGCAAAAAATTTAATCGACCATCTTAAATCAACACCTGTCACTACCGTTGCACAAAAAGAAGTGGATAAGACTCTTGACCTAAATTTGAAAAAAGATGTTCAGACGCAGCAAGAAGCTGCCTCTGCAGAAAAGGTAACGATAAAAACGACGGAACAATCCGAAACTTCTAAAAATGCAGGTCAGCAGGAAAAAGGAAATGAAACCAACGTCCCCGTTCAAGTAAAAGAAAATTCCAAAAAGGCAGAAAAAATAGATCGTGCCGCTTCAATAGATAAACTTCCTGAAACTCCAAAAGTCAGTGAAGCATCGCGTATCACTCCACCCGAACCATTAGGAGATAAGGGAACTCAAACCTCTAATCTCAGCCAACTATTGAACGACAATAATGCTCAAGCAACTCTGGTCCAAACCGATGCAGGGAAAGATGCTGCAAGTTTTAAAGGACTTGAGCCTGTTAAGGCAGGACCAGACCTACAGGTTCAGGCTCCCACCGCTGCTGCAGATAATGCAATCAAAGCCGTTGAGTCCAGCAAATCTGTTCTTCCAGAAAAATTAATTGCGCGTGGAGCTACGGAAACAAAAATCATAAATCAGATTGTAAATAAATTAAGCACTCGTGGTGGTGGTGCTCAGAATGAAGTTCAAATCAGACTCGACCCGCCTTCACTCGGAACCGTTCGGTTGAATATTACAACGGTGGGCGATTCTGTACGTACTATGGTCATTGCTGAAAATCATGCGGTAAAGCAGACGATCGAAAATAATTTCAACCAGCTTCGCGATGCAATGAGCGAACAGGGTCTGAAGGTCGATAGTTTTTCTGTAACAGTCGGCGGTGAATCTGGAAGCTCAAACCAAAATGGAAAACAGTTCGGCGAGGGAGACTCATCAAACCCTCTAAGCAATGAACAAATTGCTTCATCTGGAAACGAGGGTGAATTTGAGGAACCCAAATTTATCTTTGATGGAAACCAGTCGATTAGCGTATTGGCTTAAAGAAAATTGTATTTAACTTTTAAGGACTAGAAAAATATGATCGCAGGAATAAATCCCATTCCAAGCACAAAATCAGAAGGCAACTCTTTAACTGCAGGAGCCAGTCTGGGTAAAAACGATTTTCTCAAGCTTCTTGTCGCACAACTGGAACATCAAGATCCGCTTGCCCCTCAAGAAGGGCAAGAATTCGCCGCGCAATTGGCCCAATTCAGTAGTCTGGAACAATTAACAAATATCAACGATAACCTTGAAGCCAGTCAGGCATTTGATTTGGCATTGAGTAATTCATCCATGGTCAATCTAATCGGTAAAACGGTAGACGCGCCAGGCAACAACTTTGAGCTGGGTGCAGGAGAAACCGAAATCCTGAGCTTCTCATTGGGAGAGGATGCTTCAGAAGTAAGCATTGATATTTTTAACTCGGCAGGAGCAAATGTTGCCTCACTTAACCTCGGTGCTCAAAGTGGAGGTCAGAAAGAATTTGTATGGCCTGGCACAGATTCCAGCGGACAACCTCTACCAGCGGGTACATATACTTTCGGCGTTACCGCAGAAGATGCTTCGGGTAACTTTATTGAAGCAGGAACATTTTCCGCTGGAGTGGTTACCGATATTATTTTTGAGGAAGGTGAAACCTTTGCCATTGTTAACGGGCAAAAAGTTTCTGTAAACGAAATTTCAAAAGTCAGCCTTTAATTTAGAGAAAATAGAAAGAGGAGATAATATATGTCTTTAATCAGTACATTATTCACTGGGGTCACTGGCCTATCAGGTAACTCAACTGCAATGGGAGTTATTGGTGATAATATATCCAACGTTAATACCGTCGGTTTTAAAGAAAGTAAGGCGGTATTCAGCGATATTTTTAGCTCTATTTTGACAAATGGTTCAGTAACCAGTCAGCTGGGCCGTGGTTCGCAAGTGCAGGGAACCATTCAGTCATTTTCTCAGGGCTCATTTGAAGCCTCTACCAATGCTTTGGATCTGGCTATTGACGGTTCCGGCTTCTTTGTAGTTAATAATGGTAGCGGTAATTTCTATACCCGAGCGGGTCAGTTCAGATTAAACGATGATGGATTAGTTCAATCCATCACCGGTGAAATCTTGCAGGGCAACCAAATTTTAAACGGGGTCGCATCAACCACCACATCAAACATTGATTTAGCGGGTGTGCAATCAGCACCTCAAGCATCCACTACTTTTCAGATAGGTGCAAACCTGAACTCCGCTGCAACAGCAGCCAGTACTTTTAATACACCTATTACCCTTTATAATTCGGTAGGTTCGCAGATTCTTCTGAATGCTCAATTTACCAAAGTTGCGGGTTCAAATTCATGGACCTATAACCTCACTCCTTCTGATGGAACTGTAACATCAGGTGGATCAGGAACCGTTACCTTTGACACATCAGGTCAGCTGGCTACGATTAATGGTGCTCTTGCAGATCAGACGATTGTGATAGATTATTCTGCTGCCAACCCACCTGCCGCCGCACAAACCCTAACTTGGGACCTTGTTGACAATAGCGGAGCCACAAATGGCAAACTAACAGGCTTTGCTGCGCAATCAAATAATAATTCCCTGGTGCAAGATGGGTTTACGACAGGAACCTTGGTTGGTTTAACGGTTAATGCCCAAGGAGTCATTGCTGGTCTGTTCAATAATGGACAAACGGACAATCTGTTTCAGGTTGTTATGGCAGATTTTCTGGCCCCCTCGGGTTTAACCCGTCAGGGACAAAACTTGTTTGCAGAGTCGGCTGAATCGGGACAACCTGTTATAGGTGTGGCTGAAACCGGTGGATTTGGTGCTATTGTTGGCCAATCGCTGGAGCTTTCCAACGTTGACCTTGCGGAACAGTTCGTTACCTTGATCCAAACTCAGCAGGCCTTTCAGGCAAGTGCTAGGATCATTACCACCGCAGATGACCTTCTTACTGAGGCTGTGAATCTGGTTCGGTAATATTTTTAACTTTTCTATCAAGACCCGGACTTTTTGTCCGGGTCTTTTTTTTTGTTCACTTGTTACTAGCGGGTGACTTTGTTACATTATATTTATGAACCGCGAAGAACAAATCCGCGAAGTTAAATCTGCAACTCTCCTTCGTTTCAATCAGATCTGGCAACGAAACTTTTTAAGTAACAAAAATGCCATTCAACGAAACCCTGGAGTAATTGCTCTCAAAAATAGATTTCGTGATATTCCCTGCATTGTTGTCGGCGCCGGACCATCTCTAGATAAAAATATTAGATACCTTCGCAAAGCCTGCGAAAAAGCTATCATTCTCTGTTGCGATGCCGCGCTCAAACCTTTGCTATCACATGATATCGTTCCGAATTTTGTAGTTGTTTTAGACCCTCAAGAAGAGATTGCCCGATTTCTCAGCAACGTTCCACAACGTGGGATTACTCTTGTGGTTCCCACCATTGTTCATCCCAATATTCTTGAGTTGTGGCAAGGGGATATATTATTTTTTAATAAGTTCGCACCCGATATTTCAACGCTTGTGGAAATTCAAAAAATAGTTCCACAAGTAGGCATTCTTACACCAGGTGGCACTGTATTATCTGTTACTTATGATCTTGCTTTTCAGGCAGGGTGCAATCCGATTCTTTTTGTCGGTCAAGATTTATCCTATCCGAAAAAAAATTCACACAGTCATGGCAGCGATGCCGCCGGCAAGGGCTTAAAGACAATGGTGGAAAAGCAAAAAGACAGCATCGTTTTAGAAACAGATATGAACAATCAACAACTCCGCACACTGAAGTCGATGTCTGTTTCGAAACAATGGTTCAAATGGGCTTTCACCACCTGGAAACGTGATAATCCTGTTGTCGTTTCTAATTGTAGCGAAGCTGGGATTTTAACGGACCATTGCTCTTTGTTAACTTTGAACGAAGCAATTTATAAATTTTGTAAAACAAAAGTGAACATTCCCTGGATGCTTAAAAAAGCTCTCAAAAGAAAATCTCCCTAACGGTGTAAGTAAGAAGTCTACTATCGGCCAATAGCGAACATCTGTTTAGGTTATGTTTCTGTGGGTATCGTCTGGCCCTTTCGCCTCTTTATTATTTTTTTTTCTGCTTTGTTTTCGTTCTTCGTTTGACATCTCGCGTGTGAACATCATTTGCTCTACCTGTTTCTTTCCTAAATTCATACCCTTCCTTTTCTCACCATTTTCACTATGTTTCTGTATGTATTCTTTTGTCATTTTTGCCCTTGTCCCTTTGTGTGTGTTTTTATTTTGGTCTCTCGAATGAATAATTCTCATAATTTGCTGCTTTTTGTCCGTTTTGGGTGGTGTTCTCAACCGGTCAACGCAACACATGCGTCGACCAGTTGATGTCGCAGTCGTTTGTGGACATTAAGGTGTTGTTATTTTTGCAACAATAGTAGGATCTACTTACTAATTATCACCCGGCATTGCCCGTTGGGCGCAACGAAATCCTTGCCAGACTTTAAAAATTTCTGGCCTCTCATTAAAACGATATGTCGTTCTCATATAGTAGGCTTTGTAGTACCAGTTTCCCCCTCTTAAAACTTTACTAATTCCAAGTTCTGGGCCTTTTGGGTCTATTCTGTTCTCATCCTGATAAGCTGAAGAATCGAACCAGTCTGAAACCCATTCCCAAACGTTGCCTGCCATATGATGGACTCCAAATGGAGAGATTCCATTTTTCATTCCGTCTACGGGTTCCATAACTTGAAATCCTTTTCCCTTAAATTTTCTTCTAAAGGTGACACGGCTATTATCTGGATATTCGTTACCCCATGGAAATATTCTCTGATCGGTTCCCCTTGCTGCTTTTTCCCATTCAGCTTCGGTCGGTAGCCTCTTTTTTTTCCATTTACAATAGGCATCAGCACCAAACCACGATACGCGGTTTACAGGATAGTTTTCTAATCCTTTTCTAGGTTGGTAAACATTATCTTCAAATTGAACCGTAACAGAAGGGGTGATCTCGATAAAACGGTGAGCCTCATTTTTATTCTCATTGAGAAACTTTGCAAAATTTGAACTTGTTACTTCAAATTTATCTATCCAGTATGCTGAAAGGGTGACCTGATGAACCGGCTCTTCATCCATATCACCCCACTCATGATCGTTGTCAATTTTAAATCCCATCGTAAAAGATCCTTCAGGGATAAATATCATATTTTCTTTAGCATCATCTTTAATAACTGACATACAACCTGACATCAAAAGAGTGCTACTAAATACAATACTAATTAAAATAAACAGCCTAATAAATTTTGGTACAAAAATTTGCACACGCATAATAAACTTTAATGGAATGGGGAGGTTGGATAAACTTTGTAGGTTTAATCAGACTTTTTTATTTTTTCGTGAGAGCCATCGCAGAAAGGTCGTTTTTTAGTTCTAAAGCAACCACAGAGATAATAGGTTTTGGATTTGTCCAGCTCCAATATTTCAGGTTCCCCCCCTGTTGTATGATGCGTGGCATCACAGAAAGGCCAGTGGTTCGATTGCATACAAGTACAAACAGCAATTTCTGAAGTATCGGTTATTTTTATGGGTCCACGATTTTCTGACATTTAAAATTCCTTTTTTAATTGGATGCCAGGGATAAAGATGTTTCCAAGTCTGGTAGAAAAACTGTAAAACAGGTTCCTTCCCCAAGATTACTTTTTACACCCAAAGTACCTTCGTTTCTATGAACAATCTGGTACACGGTTGCTAAACCGAGACCCACCCCATCCTTTTTACTGGAATAAAACGGATCATAAATATTTTCCATCTGGTCAGGGGCAATTCCACAACCTTGATCCACAACTTCCAATACCACACCCCTCCTATTTGCGTGGAAGTGGGGATTATGATAAGCGGATACTTCTTTTAGTTTTATTGTAAGAGTACCTGTCGTCATGGCTTCTAATGCATTAATGCACAAATTCCATACCACTTGTTTGACCTGCTGTTCATCTCCATTAAAAATAAGATGATCTGCTGATCCTTGAAAAATAATTTTCTTGTTAGGACTAAAATCTTCATTATTTTTTAAAAGAATGATCACATCTTGAACTAATTGCGTCAAATCTACAATGGTATTTGTATTTTTTTTTGGTTGAGAATAAGTTAAAAAGTCAGAAAGTATGGTGTTGAGCCGATCTGTTTCTTTAATAACAATATTCATTAGTTTTTTATAAGAATCTTCAAGGTTGAGTCCTTTAGATAAAACCTGTATAGACCCACTCAAAGAGGTTAGTGGATTTCGAATTTCATGTGCCAGTCCTGCAGAAAATCTTCCTACCGCTGCTAATTGCTCAGTGCGGAGCATTTTATTCTGCATAAATTTGATTTCTGTCAAATCTTCAAAAACCAGAATATAACCTGGAACATTAAAGTCAGAAAGAGCGCTGATCTTTATTCGTAAAAATATTTTCTTGCCGTCCTTTCTCATAAACTTTACTTCAATCTTCTCCGGTAGAGTAATGGGTTCCTTCCTCAATAAAAGAATATTTAATTGAGTGGAAGAAAAAAGAATTTTTACATGCTGTTTTAAGCTTTCTTGCGAAGAAAACCCGGTTAGTATTTCTGCTGCCGGATTTATAGAAGTTATTATTCCATCACGATCAATCGTTACCAAGCCGTTCCCCATATACTGCACAATATTTCGATTAAGGGCTCTCTGCTCTTCCAGATTCAAACTAGTTTTTTCCAGTTCTTCTTTAACTATTCTCAACCGGTGAGACAAGAAACTACTGAGATACGCAACTGTATAGAAGGCGACAATATTTAGAAAAATAATATAAAAAACATAACCACTCTCAAATGATAATTTTGCTTCAGGAAATAAATAGACCGGGGTAATAAAACCATAATATTCCAAATCAATCAGTACACCATAAATAATAATCGCACCTGAGGCAGCCAGGAATACAGCAGCTCTTGGAAGCATGAAACTGGTTGCGATGATTACAAATAAAAACAGGAAAGATATGGGACTGGCTATTCCACCCGTTGTGTATAAAATGCCGCCCACTAGGAAAAGATCGCCGACTACTTGAGAGGAGGCCGTTAATGTAAGAGGTAAGAATTTAAAAAGGAGCGCATGTATGAGCGAGAAGAAAAAGCCAATACCTATGACTATACAAAGAGGGCCAATTGGAGCGGTGATTCCCAAGCGTTCCTGAAAAGTTAGTAGCAAGCCTACGAAACCAGTCAGAAAAAACACCCTTAACAGCATTATTCTTTTGATCCGCTGCTCTGACTCCTTATCCGTATTATTTTGATTGCCAATCATATCGGATTGAAAAACTCTGGGAATTAAATAGTTTCTCCCATTTTAAAAATGGGAAGGTACATAGCCACCACGATAAACCCTACAATACAACCTAGGAACACCATAAGCATAGGTTCTAATAATGCTGTCAAACCATCCACAGCTGCATCTACTTCTTCATCGTAAAAATCAGCAATTTTGGCGAGCATTTTATCCAGCGAACCTGAAGATTCGCCAACATCAATCATCTGGATAACCATAGCAGGAAAAACTTTTTCACGCGAAAGAGGTGCAGCAATGGTTTCCCCCTCTTTTATAGCTTCAATGGTTTTTATAACGGCAATTTCTACTATTGAATTTCCCGCTGTTCGCGCACAGATATCCAAACCTTCGATCAATGGAACGCCACTTGAAATCAAGGTACCTAAAGTTCGAGTAAACTTCGCAACTGAAACTTTTCGAATTAGCATACCAAATACAGGAAGTTTTAAAGCCATTCGATCAATCTCTATTCTCCCTCTTCGAGTCGCGTAAACTTTCTTAAAGGTAAAAAAGAATGCGATGAACCCTCCGATCATGACATACCACTGATTCTGAAAAAAGTTACTGACATCCATTACTATTTGGGTTGGGCCTGGGAGTTCAGCTCCACCTTTTGAAAACATGGTAGCAAAAGAAGGAATTACAAAAATCATCAAAAATGCCACAACCAGAAATGCAACAGTAACAATAGCTCCCGGATAAACCATCGCAGATTTTACTTTCTTTTTGAGAGCTTCTGCCTTTTCAATATATTCTGCAAGACGTCTTAAAATAATATCCAAAATTCCGCCAACCTCGCCTGCTTCAACCAGGTTACAATATAACTGGTCCCATATCTCGGGAAACTTTCTCATAGATTCGGAAAGGTTATTCCCCATCTCAATGTTCGATTTAACGGATAAGATTTTTTCTCCAAAGGTGGGGTTATCAGACTGCTTGCCAAGAATATCCAGACATTGAACCAATGGTAGCCCTGCATCAACCATAGTGGAAAACTGGCGAGTAAAAATGACCACATCTCGAGTTGTTACTTTATGAACCTTAGGTCCAAACAAGGCGCTTTGCGCCTTTTTTTCTTTGACCAAAGTAGGTCTAATCTTTTGTAATTTTAACTTTGCAACAGCAGATTTTTCGTCATCAGCTTCGACTTCTCCAGATTGAACTTTCCCCTTAACTTTAGCTTTATAAATAAAAGTTGCCATAGCAGGTTATTCTTTTTCTTTCAAAGTGTAGGAGTTGATTTTGTTTCTTGTGGTTTCCAATTCCAACCCAATCCGCGTTAGTAACTGAGTCGTTATTTTTAGCCGCTCAACCAAAGAAAGAATGATGGGCTTCAGGTCTTCAGGCAGGTTATTCATTACACCTTCAAATGTTTCTTTATCAATAACTCCAACCGTCACATCCCCGATGGCAGATATATTGGCGCTTCTGACCGATTGCGAGATGAGCCCCATTTCCCCAAACACATCTCCTTCTTTTAAAGTTCCTACCGAAACCACTTTTTTATCAATTTTCTTTGTTATCCTTACACTACCTTTTAGAACAACATATGCATTGTTGCTCATTATTCCTTCAGTGATAATCACATCACCATCGGCATAGCTTTGGTGTATCGGTGTGTCCTTCAGGCTCATGCTTTCCCCATTGCGTGAAGTGTTTCTTTATAGACCTTATAAAAAATTTCATTTTCAGAGATAGACTTTTTCAATATGTCTCCCAGCTTTTCCAAGTCCTTTTCGTTGATGACAA
>JAJDBA010000021.1 GCA_029261675.1 Nitrospinaceae bacterium | reverse complement strand
TACTTCTTCGCCATCAAGAAAGTATTCGCCACTTGTGGGTTGTGAAAGGCAACCTGCAATAGCCATGAGCGTGCTCTTGCCTGCACCCGAGGGACCGATGATACTTACATAGTCACCTTCATTGATGTGAAGCGTAATATTTTTTAAAACCTGGGTCTCAAAACCAATATTGCGGTAGCTCTTGCAAATCGAATTCATTTCAAGGAGACTCACCGGGGCCTTCTCCCTCTTTTCTTTTTCGTGATGGGTTTGTTCGGGATGCCGACCTGATCGCCATCAGCAAGACCTGAAACTACTTCGATAACTTTGTCATCTCGCCACCCCAATTCAATAGGTCGGTCTACCAATTTACCGTCAACCTGCATAACGGTATAAGTTTTCTTACCCTCTCTTTTAACCGCCGCCTTGGGTATCGTTAAAACATTCTTCCTTGTACCAGTGGTCACTACCACATTGGCTGTCATCTCTGGGCGCAATTTAAAAATTTTCTTTTTTTCAATATCCAGGATGACTTCATAGTTCACTACGTTATCTTTGATGACTGCTTTCGGATGAATTTCGCGAACCTTCCCCTTGAAAAACTTTTCTGAATAAGTATCCACTGTGAACAAAGCATTTTGACCGACCTTTATCCTTCCAATATCCGTTTCATCTACAAAGACCGTGACCTCCAATTTTCTGAGATCAATCAAGGTGATAAAGGTAGGTGCACTCATACTTGCAACCACCGTTTCGCCTTCCTGCGTTGACACGAAAGCGACAACGCCATCTATGGGAGCGGTAATGGTGGCGTATGTAAGCTGAATATCTTCAACATCAAGATTAGCTTTGGCCCGGTCAACCATAGCTTGAGCCAGTCGACTGTCATTTTCTAACTGGCTTATCGTGAGTTTTAATTCCTCCTTGGCAAGGTTGATCCTCGCCTTCAAAACTTCCAGGCGCTCCTCCGCTTCGTCCACCACGGTATCTGCGATGAATCCTTTTTTACTTAGCTCAAGGTTTCTCTCTAGCGTTTTTCCCGCCAGTTTGAGTTGCACCTGCAACTCTTCGAGTTCGGCTTTGGCTTTATTTATTTGTAGGGGACCTTCAGCAAGGATTTTTTCATGGCGAGCACTTTCGGCATCAAGGTCTGCCTGGAACCGGGCTACTCGCGAAATCAAGTCTTCGTGTTCAATGATCGCGATCATTTCACCAGCGCGGATGAAATCACCAATCTTCACCTGAAGACTTTTTACCTGCCCGGAGATGCGCGCACCAATTTTTACCTCAGCACCCGTCTTGAGGCTCACCGAACCTGTTGCTAAAACTTTCTGATGAACATCTTGCCGGGTCACCGGTTTGAATTGGAAATCCTTTGCCTTGGGCTTTGTGGGCGGTTTCCCAAAAATCATCGCTTTGACCGTTTTTTCGATCGGAGCGAGTTTTCCTTCCTGCCAAAGCCAGTATGTGCCAGCCGCAAGAACTACCAACAACAAGAGATTCCGGAATGTTCCCGAAATCTTCATAAATAAACTCTTTTCGTTAAAGTGTATAAATTCAATTTTACCACGGAATAACCCCCAAACCCTGTCTTCAAATCATTCCTAAAAATGAAACAGGATTGACACATCAAAACCCAGCTAAGCATGCTAAAATAAAGGCATTATCCTATTATAAAAATCGGTAAAACCACTGATAACTTGAGCTTTAAGGCCTCTAAAATGAAAAATAGTCTAGCCCAAAAATCAAAACCCATAAAAACCTTCTTAAAATGGGGGTTAATAGGCTTTTTTGCGTTTATATTGCTAATCGGGATTTTTCTTTCGACCATTGATCTGGATGAAGCCAAAGATACCTTGATCGAAAAAGTTTCCGCAGAAAGTGGGATGAAGATCGAAATAGAATCCATTGGTTTCGGGTTTGCCCACGGTCTCGGACTCAAATGCAGTGGTGTTGAAGTAGTTACTCCAAAGGGAGAAACTTATGCTGTCGATCATTTATACCTTCAGGCACAATGGGCACCTCTTCTAGTCGGCGAGTTCAAAATAAACAGCGCTATCCTTGACCATCCACAGCTCACGCTAAATCTTTCCGATTCTACAGAAAAAAAACCAGCCCCAAGTAAAAAGGAACCCGGAGAAGCAAAACCCGGTTCAACAACGCCTGTTAAATCTGCTCAGGAGGCATTAAAAAAATCTCAACTCTCGGTACGAAATTTTAAAATATCTGACGGCGAGATAACCTTGACCCGTCCCGGGAATCAACAAAGTTTATTAGCACGAGTCGATCTTAGCTTGCAACTCGAACAAATATCGTCAGGCCGGTTGGATGTGATAGTAGATTCCCTAAGAATAAATACGGGAGAAATTACTCTACAGGGAAAAGCAAAAGGTGAAAACCTGACTGCAGAAAATGCTCACCTATCTATTGATCTTGAAACCAGTTCCTTTGAGTTGAATGACATCAAACCCGCACTGGCCTTTTTTACTAAAGATGCCGAAAAAACTCTGGCAAAAATAACAGAACTTCAAATTGAAGATATATCTTTAAATATACAGACACCTCTTGCCGCTCTTGAAAAACCCGAAGCTTTAAAACAGCAATCCAGTGGACAACTCAATTTCAAAATAAAAAATGTGGTTTTAAACCTAGGGACAAATCCGCTACAAATTAATCCTCTAGAGGGAATCGGGAAGTGGTCTCAAGGGGTCTTACACCCTGACATAAAAGGCACTGCACTAGGAAGCCAGTTTGGTCTGAAGGGAGAGCTGCCCTTAACAAACAAGAAAAATATTATAGCTGAAATAAATTGGACAGAATTTGATATAACCCGTCTGCCTTTACCAAATTCAGAAAGCTGGTATCCCGAATCGGGTAGTGTTTCGGGGGAATTGAACATATCCGGCCCGGCTCCTGAGGCAGAAAAAGCCCTACCTGAAAACTTAAAAGGTAAATTGAATTTTAAGTTAAAAAATCTGGTCCTAGCCCAACCCAAGCAATCTGAAAAAATCTCTCTGCCTGCACTTGAGGGAAGCGGCGATTACCAAAATAACCAACTCAATTACCAAATCATTGGCAATATTTTTGAAGGCAACTTCAAATCCAATGGTGCTGTGAAGAATTTAAAGCATCCGATTCTGGACAACCAAATCGAATTTTCAAATCTAGACCTAAGTAAAATCAATCTACTAAAACCCGGCACAGGAATTCCAACTCAAGGAATGGCTTCAGGAAACGTCAAACTAAAAGGGCCTGTACCGAAAAATGGCAATCTGGACAATCTTGCAATCGAAACCTCATTCAATGTTGCTAACTTGTCCCTACCTATCCCAAATGCCAAAAAAATGTTTCCGTTGGCAATTTCCAGACTGAATGGCAAAACCAGTCTTATTAAAAACAAATTGACCCACGACATCAACGCAGAAATACTTGGAGGTAACCTGGGCGTAATTGGCAACCTGAAACTTGGCAACAGAATGGTTGCCGACACCACTCTCAAACTAAAAACAATTGATCTTTCTTCACTGGATCAACTCGAACAGCCTGTCTATGGGATTGTTTCTGCAGACATCAAACTCAAAGGCCCTATTCCTGACAACGAAAATTTTCTAACCAGCGGGCTCAAGGTCGATACTGAATTCGACTTGGAAAATATAAGTTTGCCTCTGGATGTACAAGGTAAAACGGTTAACGCTGAACTCGGACGACTTAAAGGAAGTGCAACCCTCAATAACAGTCAATTACTGCACGATATCACGGCAAAACTATTGGGTGGCAATGCATCAATCAAAGGAAACCTCGGTCTCAAGGAAGCAGGCATTAAAACGGTCAACACAGATATAGGGTTGGAGCATATTGATCTGGCCTGGATTCAGGGTATCAAAAAAGGGGACTGGATTCCTGCATCGGGAAAACTAAAGGGCCAGCTGAAATTAAAAGGTCCCTTATCTGAGGGTAATATAAATATCAAAGCGGCAGGAACACTCACGGCAAATAAACTTATTCTCGGGACAGGAGAAAAAAAGAACACTATCGAAACGGCTAAACTAACTCTTAAAGATAGTTCTAAGGAGTTTACCCACGCTCTGCTAGAACTGGATGAATTTAAAACCGACGGATTACAGCTTAAAAAAGTTCAAACAAATTTTAAAATCAACCCAAAACAAATAGACCTAGTCGAAGGTCAAGTCTTACCTGAACATGGGCAACTAAAGCTTGCAGGAAGTTTTCTACCTCCGTCAGGGGCTTACCGTTTAAAATTCAAAGGCGACAAATTAAAAGTCGAAGACTTCGCGAAACAACTGGCGGGGCCTTTGAGCCTACAGGGGAAACTCAATGGCACTCTGCCTGACAATGGCAAGGGATTTCCTGACATCGCAAAGCAATTATCCGGAGACATCAATTTAAACCTTGTTGACGGAAGCCTTCCTGAGCTTGGCGCCCTGGAAACAATATTGACTATTTTAAATCCGACATCTCTCTTGAATGTTAAAAAAGCAGGCTTGAACTATAAATATTTGGGAGGCGATTTCAATATAATTAAAGGATTGGTTCACACCGACAATTTTGAAATGAAAAGCTCGCAAATCAATATGCAGGTTCTAGGCGATGCTGATCTGGGAAAAGATACGATAAACGCACAGATCAAAGTCATGCCGTTGCAGATGCTGGATGAAACCATTAAAGCCATTCCACTTCTGGGTAATATTCTAACAGGCGGAAAAAAAGGCGGGATAATCGAAACCTATTTCAAAGTCGATGGGAAACTAAGCGCCCCCAACGTCACGGCGCAGGCACACAAATCGTTGACAGAAAAACCGGGAGCTATTCTAAACGAGCTCATGAATATTCCTGGGAATCTTACAGGTGGTTCCAAGTAAAAATTTTATCGGATCAAACAGACTTCAAAGTAAATTCAAATGAAGGGTTTAGTCTGAAAGAGCTCAACGTTTTCCGCAGGAATTTGAGTATAAACCAGACTCAATAGTGAAAAAATTGGAACTCTATAAATAGCATGGAGAGAATCGAATGCAAAAAATGGTTTTTCCTATATTTGTACTGGGTTTGGTTTTTATTTCAGTTCCCATCTTCGCCGAGGAGCAGCCTTTACCGATACAGGAAGGGTTAAAACCTAAAGCCAGTCAACATCATACCGAAGGAATCGAAAACTTCAATCAGGGAAATTACGAAGAGGCCTACAAACATTTCCGAGAAGTTTTAAAAATCGCCCCATCCGCAGAAGGCTATTTTAATGGGGCCTTGAGCCTGCACAAATGGGGATATCCCAAAGAGGCCGCAAACTTTTTTTACTACGCAAAAAAATATGCCAACGGCAATGTGAATATCCTCCAGTCGGATCTGGTGAACCAGTATGTGCCTATACTACCGAAACCTCAGAGACGAGCACCTGTAAGACAAGCTCCATATAGAAGCGAAGGGTCTTGATCGGTTCGGATCCAAAAATTTTTCTGAAAATATTTTAACAGGTGAGAAGGAAAGGCGGATTAATCGAAGTCTAATTCAAAGTCGATTGTTTCTTGAGTAGGGTAATGAATCAATAATAAACAGTTTCGCAGCTTATGAAGTTTTTTTGCATACGCTTTAGCAGACTTTCCCTGAATGTTCCTATGTGGGAAAAACAACTTTGTAGTTCACTCAATATTAGTTTTTATTTCACAGACCTTATAAACCTCCCCTTCCCATCCGTCTCCCAGTTTTGAAATAACTTCAAACTTTCCTGCTATTTTTCTTCCTAGAACAAAATCAAAAGAGCTGAGAGTCTTTGCGCCAGAGTTTTTCATATTTCATGTGCGCAATCAAAATTCTATTTACACCAATTGTAAGATTTTTTTTTAGACCCCTTAACAGCATACCCCTTTTCTAACAAGCGAGGTGCAAATGCCTCATCATTAACCAAAACATCAGCTAAAATTTGAAAATATATTCCTCGCGTCATATTGGTCAGATCAATTATTTCAGCTTCTTTAAAAGCATTTTCAGTAAACTTCTTTGCCTTTTTCGCAAGATTTATTTCCTTTTCACATTTCCCTTTCAAACTAGGGACTTGAATACCATTGATCCGCACTTTAATTTGTTCTCCAATAAGACCCGGATATTCTGGCAGATCCACTATGATAGTTCGCGCATCTATGACACTGTTAAGAATGACACCGCCATATTCTCCATGATTTGTTTCCCCAAAAACTTGGTTTGGTAACAATAAAATCAAAATTATACCCATCAAAACACGCATTTCCCCCCCCAGGTTTTATATAGTTTTACCGTTTTCTTTTTAAATTATACATTAAATTTCAAACAAACATTGAACAACAAATTGTATGGCTTTGACAAGCAAAACCCCATAGAATAGAGCGATTATATAGCCTTCCAATGTATTCCAAATGAACGAATTGACTAAAGCCATTGAGGAACTTCCCAACACCTTGTTTCGTTGGTGGGACCAACTCATTGCGTTTTCACCCAAACTATTGGGCGCAATTGTTTTAATTATATTGGGTTGGGTAATTGCTCGCATTTTCCGGGCTTTCAGCCTTAGATTAGCTAAAATTTCCAACCAAATTCTGAGCCGCTTTTTTACCAAAGGTAACTTAGTGGATTTTCAGCTATCGGCACCCTTAACTAATCTATTCAGTAAGGTTATTTTCTGGGGAACCCTTATTTTCTTTGCTACAGCGGCAACTGAAATCCTCGGGCTAACTGCTTTCTCACTTTGGCTGACTCGACTGGTTACTTATTTTCCGCAAATTTTCGCGGGTGCTCTGATCATCGTATTTGGAGTATTGCTCAGTGCTCTTGGGCGAGACATTACTCTTTCTGCAACCGAAGCAACCCATATAACCTACTCCAAGTTATTGGGTAAAGTAGTCCAGGGAACCATTTTATTTACGGCAATCATTATAGGTTTGGATCAGGTTGGAATTGAAGTCACCTTTATAGTGACTCTTTTGTCCATAGTGGTGGGTTCCATTCTAGGAAGTCTTGCCCTTGCTTTGGGGTTTGGAACAAAAGACTTGGTTAGCAATCTTATCAGCGGGCATCACTTGCAAAAAGTTTATCAGTCTGGACAGAATATAAGGTTTGGAAATGTTGAGGGTGTTATTCTCGAATTAACTCCTACTTCTGTTGTTTTATCTACGGATGAAGGAAGGATGATTGTTCCAGCAAAATATTTTCACTCAGACCCATCTCTTTTGATTATTCAGGAGACACAAAAAGATGAGTGAGACCACTCCTTTTACATTAAGCTATTTAAAGCTACACCCTCAGAGTGCGGCAAATGTATTAGAACGTTTGCCAGTGGAAGATACGGTGGCGTTTCTTGAAGAAATTCCATTAAACCTTGCTGCAAAGATCCTTGAATCCCTAGCACCACAATATGCAGCACAATGCTTTCTTGTTTGCACCAATGAAACATGTTCCAGGTTGATGCAGGAAATGAAAGCTACATCCGGGATTTCTTTGCTTCGCTTCTTGCCAGATTCAGCGACAAATGCAATTTTAACTAATTTATTGCCTGATAAAAAAGTACTGCTTAAAAAGAGACTGACCTATCCTGAGGATTTGGTTGGAGCCTGGATGGATTCTGATACTCCAGCAGTTTCTGAAGCTACTTTGGTAGGAGAAATCAGAAAATCTTTTCGACTTTCTAAGAAAGAGATCCAATATGCGCCTTGTGTTGTCAATTCAGATGGTACGGTTTTAGGACTCCTCAGCCTCGCCAAGCTAATTACCGCCAAAGAGTCCATTCCCGTTACCAAGATTTTGGAACGCGATTTCAAAGTGATTTCAGATCGTGTCACCCTACAATCGATTTTTTCTTTGCCTCATTGGAGTTATTTTGAAGCCCTTCCCGTTGTAAACAGTAAGAACAAGTTTGTTGGCATGTTGACTCTAAAAAGTTTAAATAAAGCATTAGCATTAGTTAAAGGTGATCGTTCTTCAGAACAGATGGATTCGGTGCTGATGGATGGTGTCAACGCTTACGTCTCAACCTTGTCCTGGCTTGTTCAATCGGTAGCAGCATCACCAGATGCCTCTTCTAAAAATTTAAGGGAGGCCAGCCATGACAGGTAACGCTAACACAGTAATCGAAGCTTTAAATCGCCAGTTTTTTCTGGATCACCCATCAGAAGCTGTAAAAGAGTTAGAACTATTCGACCCTCAACTCAGCGGAAAAATTCTAAGCAACCAACCAATCCCTTTGGTGGCAAATACTTTGGAGATTCTTAGTCCAGACGCAACATCATCCATTTTCAGTTGCCTTCCAGAGTCTGTAATAAAATCATTACTTACAGAGTCCAACCCCAATTTGATGGTTGGCCTACTTGGAAAATTTGATGAAAAGAAGAGAGCGCGACTTCTTTCATTGGTAGACCCATATATTCAAAACGACTATCGGACCATGATGTCTTATGCAGAAGATTCTGCAGGTAGACTTATGGATACTCGATCTCATGTTTTTCGAGAAACTATGACAGTAAGGCAATGCCTGAAAAGACTTCGGGAATTAAAGGTCAAACCCACACGCACATTATTTTTAGTTGATGGACAGAATAAATTAGTTTCCAGAGTAGAAATGCAAGATTTAGCCCTTGCCGAACCTATGCAGGAACTAAGAGAGTTAGCCCAACCGCTAAAAGCTTTTGTAAATCCCACGGACCCTAAAGAAGAAGTGGTTTCAAAAATGGAAGAGTTTAAGATTTCCAATTTACCTGTTTTAGATGTAAATGGAAGTTTGGTTGGGGTCGTCCGTTATGATGCCTTGGTTAAAGCCGTAGAAGAAGAAGCCACGGTTGATATTCAAACCATGTTCGGTGTTAGTAAAGACGAGCGCGCTCTTTCTAAACCCATGTTCGCAGTAAAAAAACGGCTGCCCTGGTTGGAAATTAATCTTTTAACCGCATTTTTAGCAGCCAGCGTTGTTGGATTGTTTGAAGCTACTATTGCCAAATACACTGCACTTGCTGTCCTACTACCTGTCGTGGCAGGCCAATCAGGAAACACAGGAGCTCAGGCTCTTGCCGTAACTATGCGTGGATTGGCTCTAAAAGAGATAAGCATTCGACAATGGAAAGCCGTTGTCTTTAAAGAAATGTGGGTAGGGTTTTTAAATGGAATTGCGGTTGCATTGACGACTTCAGTAGGAGTTTACTTTTGGAGTCATTCAGCGGGGCTGGCAATGGTTATTGGCATTTCTATGGTGATTTCGATGGTTCTTGCAGGTCTTGCCGGGGCTTCCGTCCCCATAGTCCTCACCCGATTGGGACAAGACCCAGCAACTGCGTCATCTATCGTTTTAACAACGGTTACAGATGTGGCGGGTTTTTTCTCGTTTCTTGGAATAGCCACTATGCTTTCGCACTTATTGTAAAAAATAATCCATAATACAAAATAAACGAATTAAATTAAGGACTAAAAAACTTTATGTCGGTAAAAGCATCTAAAGTAGCCATCTATGCGGCCCTCGCAGGAAATGGCCTCATTGCATTAACAAAGTTTTTCGCATCTGCCTATACAGGTAGTTCCGCTATGTTCAGTGAGGCTATCCATTCCGTGGTGGATACAGGAAACCAAATTCTTCTCCTTTACGGGATTAAGCGTTCAGAACAACCCGCAGATAAAACTCATCCTTTCGGATATGGAATGGAAATTTATTTCTGGAGTTTCGTGGTCGCCATATTACTATTTGGTTTGGGTTCTGGAATTTCTATTTACGAAGGGATCAGTAAAATTCAAAACCCACACCCGGTGACCGACCCCTTTGTGAATTATGTTGTGATAGGTTTTGCAGTTTTCTTTGAGGGCATTGCATTTTCGGTCGCCTACAGGGAGTTAGGAAAAACCAAGGGGTCCCAAGGCCTAATAAAAGCAATCCGCGCCAGTAAAGATCCAACCATTTTTACAGTACTATTTGAAGATTTTGCCGCGCTACTAGGGTTGATCGTGGCAGGACTGGCAATTTATCTAGGGGATACTTTCAATTTGCCCATACTAGATGGCATTGCCTCTGTAATAATTGGCTTGATATTAGCCCTCACCGCATCAATTCTGGCTTTCGAATGCAAAGGGTTGTTATGTGGTGAAGCCGCAAATGAGCTTGTCGTGTATGGTATTAAACAGATTTTAAAAGAAGAATCTAATGTACTCCATATTAACGAAGTTTTGACCATGCATCTTGGACCAACAGATATATTACTTAATATCAGCTTGGATTTTGAAGACGGCATTTCTTCCATCGAAGTTGAGGAAACCATTTCTAGAATGGAAATAAATATTAAAGCTCAATTTCCAGAAATAAAGCGTGTATTCATCGAAGCGCAAAGCTGGTTAGGCCATCGTAAAAGTTCAAAAGCAGACACACTTATCAATCCATTAGAAAATTAAGTTCTATCCTCTTTTGCTGATATGAAAAATAAAAAAAAGGACCTCGATATAATTGGTTGGAGAGAGTGGGTTTCGTTTCCCGAACTAAAAATAAAAACCATTAAAGCTAAAATTGATACGGGAGCCAAAACTTCAGCCCTTCATGTTTCCAATATCAAAATATACAAGCGAACGAATAAGGTGACTTTTACAATTCATCCGGTTCAAAGACAGCGGCATCCTGTTAAAAATGTCACAGCTGATTATTTAGGTGAACGGTCCATAAAAAGCTCAAATGGCGAAACAAGTGTTCGTCCCGTAATAGAAACTAAACTGAAAATTGGTAAACGCTCATATTCTATTGAATTGACTCTCATGAATAGAGACTTGATGGGGTTTCGCTTGCTATTAGGAAGAAGTGCTCTGAAAGATCAATATCTGGTTGATGCAGGGCAGTCCTTCTTACTTGAAAAGAAAACAAAGGTAAAGAAAGCAAATAAAGTCAAAACTAAGAAAACAAAAATAGCTAAAACGAAAACAACGAAAGGCACCAAATGAATATAGGGATTTTATCTCTAGGCCCAAAACTTTATTCTACAAAAAGATTGTTAGAAGCAGCGGAGAAAAGAGGGCACAAAGCTGAGGTGATTAATTATTTAAAATGCTATGTAAATATTACCTCGCATAAACCATCCGTTCACTATAAGGATCGAACGCTCAACGAGTTTGATGCAGTCATTCCACGTATTGGTGTGTCAAATACTTTTTACGGAACTGCGATTGTAAGGCAGTTTGAAATGATGGGGGTTTATCCACTAAATGAATCTGTAGCCATTTCACGTTCTCGAGACAAGTTACGTTCTTTACAGATTCTTGCAAAAAAAGGCGTGGGGTTGCCGGTTACAGGGTTTGCACATTCGACCGATGACACAGAAGAAATTATTAAAATGGTGGGGGGTGCGCCTCTGGTTATCAAGTTGTTGGAAGGTACACAAGGTAAGGGAGTGGTGTTGGCTGAAACAGGGAAAGCTGCCGAAAGCGTCATTGGGGCTTTCATGGAATTGGATGCTCATATTTTAGCTCAGGAGTTTATCAAGGAAGCAGGCGGAGCCGATATCCGATGTTTTGTCATTGATGATAAAGTAGTAGCTACCATGATGAGGCAAGGCAAAGAAGGTGAGTTTCGATCGAACCTGCATCGAGGTGGAAGCGCTAAGGTGATTAAAATCACTCCTGAAGAAAGAAGCACCGCAGTCCGTTCTGCTAAGGCTATGGGTTTGAACCTGGCGGGTGTCGATTTATTACGCTCAAATCATGGGCCTGTGGTAATGGAAGTCAACTCATCGCCAGGTCTTGAAGGAATCGAAGCGGCGACCGGGATTGATGTCGCCGATAAAATCATTCAGTTTATGGAGAAAGATGCAAAACCTGGAAACACCAGAACTGCGGGAATTGGATAATGGCTTCTGATTTTAAAATTGGTGGTACTTTAGTAAAAAAAGGAGAACGCAAAAAAATTCAACTTGCAGTCTCTCACCTTTATGATGGCACCGATCTGTCAATTCCAGTTGAAGTTATACGTGGCAATGAAGATGGGCCTGTTTTATTTATTTCAGCTGCTGTCCATGGAGATGAAATAAATGGCACAGAAATAATCAGTCGAATCCTGAAAAGCAGGTCTCTGAAAAAAATTAACGGAACCTTAATAACCGTTCCTGTCGTTAATGTTTTTGGTTTTAATATGTTATCGCGATATTTACCGGACCGAAGGGATTTAAACCGCTCATTCCCTGGTTCTAAAAATGGTTCGCTTGCTTCCAGATTGGCAAATATTTTTATGAATGAAATTGTTAAGAAATCGACTCATGGAATCGATTTGCATACTGGGGCAATTCATAGAACCAACCTTCCTCAAATAAGAGCCTGTATGAGTAACGCTGAAACCCAGAGATTGGCTTTTGATTTTGGGGTGCCCGTAATTTTGAATTCTAATATCCGCGATGGTTCTTTGAGGGAGGCCGCTCGAAGGAAAAAAATACCCATGTTACTTTTTGAAGGTGGAGAAGCGTTGCGGTTTAACGAGAAAGTAATTGAAATTGGTTTCAACGGTTGCCTGTCTGTAATGCAATCCATAGGAATGCTTCCAAAAAAGAAACACAGCAAACGAAAAGAAGTCTTTGTTTCAGGTGGGAGTCAGTGGTTACGCGCTCCTGTCAGTGGACTTGTTCGTACTTTAAAGAACCTGGGCACACGCATTAAAGAAGGTGAGTCACTCGGTGTAATTACAGACCAATTTGGAAAGACCCAGGGAGAAATTATTGCTCCATTTGAAGGAATTATAATAGGCCAATTAAAATTGCCTTTAGTTAATAGCGGCGATGCTCTTTATCACGTGGCGGGTTTTCACAATACTAAAAAAGTACATAAAACAATTGAGAAAATCGAGCAGGATATTTTTCAGTGCTTTTATGATTAATTGGGGATTAAATTACCTCTCTTTCTTCATTTAGAAAGGTTTTTGAGAATGCAATCCATTGAAAGCCAATTGATGCTTTGGTTACCTAAGTTAGCGATGGCAATAGCGATTTTATTTTGCTTTTGGGTGATTTCGAAAGTAGTACAGGCTGCGTTGAAAAAGTCGGGAGGTCGATTCAACTTTAACGAACCTGTACGCTCCCTGGTTTCTGAAGTAGCAAAGATCAGTATTCTGGTTTTTGGGGTTGTTACTTCTTTAGGAACTTTGGGAATTAATGTCTCTGCACTTGTTGCTGGATTGGGGCTTTCCGGATTCGCGTTGGGATTTGCGCTTAAGGATACTATTTCAAACTTATTAGCGGGGGTATTAATTTTAATCTATCACCCCTTTGATATCGGGGACTATATTATTGTGTCAGGGCAGGAAGGTAAAGTAACCCATATCGATTTGCGTTACACAACCCTTGATGGAGATGAAAAAACCGTTTTGATTCCCAATTCCATGGTCTTTGCTAACACAGTAAGTATATTGAAGAAATAAATATAAAAGTTGCGGCTATTTACAATAAGCAGGAAGTTGCAGAAGGTGTTCTCAACGTTTTCGGCATGCAAAAATCAGGGAAAATACAATCCCTAAACCGTTAAAAGAGTTGCTAGTGCTCTGGAATAAGACGGCCGTAATACCCGTAGTATCAATGCTATTGATCGATTACAAAACACGCCCCGTGTGGTTCAATGTCAAAAAACCCTGGCTGAGCAAATCTAAAACAGACTCATCATCCTTTACTTCTTCTTTTGAAATAACGGGCTCATCATAATCCTCCATTGTCTAAATAGCATGAAAAATCAATTGCAAAAAGCACAACAAAAATCGCTATTTAACTGACAGAGAAGGACACCTTACTTTTTATTTCGTTTAAGAAGGGAGGAATCTGAATATTCCTGATATTAACCAGGACAAAACATTTATAATCCCTTCAACATCCTAATTTAATTGGCTGGAGATCCCCATGCAGGAAGTTCCAAAAGAAGATGAAATCTCATTCACACTTAGTGATTCTGAAATACAAAGTATTGAAGAGAACATTGAAGATGGTCAAGAAGAAGCTGTTGAAACAGCTGTTGCCAACCTGAATGCCCCAGATTGCGCTGAACTTTTAGGTAAAGTTAGCGATGAACATCGGCAAATTTTGCTGGATCAACATGCTTCGGCTATTGCCCCAGATGCCTATGCGGAACTCGACCCTGAGCTTTGTAAAGATGTGTTGGAAGATATGGAGGCACCGCAGGTTGCTGAGATCATTTCTTCTTTGGAAAGCGATGATGCACTTGAAGTTATAGAAAATCTTGATGATGATTTTCAAAAGGAAGTTATTCGCAGATTACCTTTTAAAACCCGAATATCAGTCGAAGAAGGCTTAAATTTTCCAGAAAATAGTGCGGGTCGATTACTTCAAAGAAAATTTATTTCAATTCCACAAACCTGGACAGTAGGAGAAACAATAGAATCCCTGCAAGCATCTTCTGATGATGATATTCCAGAGGTCTTCTCTGATATTTTTATTCTTTCAGTGGATTCCAAAGTTTCCGGGAAGGTCTCTTTGCCCCGTTTGATTAGATCAAATAATCAGACAAGGTTAGAGTCCCTTGCTCTTGAAGAAATATATTCCATCCCCGCAACAATGGATCAGGAAGAGGTGGCACAGAGTTTTAGACGCGACAACCTTTTGTCCGCTGCTGTGGTTGACTCAGAGGGACGAATGATTGGAGTGATTACGATTGATGATGTATTAGATGTCATCGATGAGGAAGCTGAAGAGGATATTCTTCGATTAGCGGGTGTTAAAGAAGCAAGTATTTTTCAGGATGTAATAACTACGACAGGGTCTCGTTTTCGTTGGCTGTTCATTAACCTTCTCACCGCTATTTTTGCCTCTGTAGTTATTTCCCTGTTTGACGCCACAATTCAGCAGTTAGTAGCTTTAGCCATATTGATGCCGATTGTAGCGTCCATGGGCGGGAATGCAGGAACCCAAGCATTAACCGTGGCCGTCCGAGGGTTGGCCATGAAAGAGATATCTAAAATAAATTCTTTTCGAATCATTTGGAAGGAAATCATTATAGGCACAATTAATGGTTCCCTTTTTGCGATAATCATTGGATTAACCACTACCCTTTGGTTTGAAAATTACGCATTGGGAATAATCATTGCCGTTGCAATGGTAATCAATCTTATTGTTGCTGGATTTTTTGGCGCGGGAATTCCTATTTTTCTAAATCGAATCGGCAGTGACCCTGCCATTTCTTCTACGGTTATTCTTACCACTATTACAGATGTAATAGGATTTTTTGTCTTCTTAGGATTGGCGGCCGTTTTCCTTATTTAAATGGTATGCTTTACTTCATCAAATTGCTGCTGGTTTACCCCAACATATCAACTCTATGGTAGGCGAATCTCTGAATGCTTAAACTAATCCGACTCAATACTAAAACCCTTTCAGTTTTAATTTCAGGATTTTTAGTAATTCTTTTTAGTTGTTCGCTGGAGAATGGAAGATCCCTTAAGGAAATCAAAAAAAGTGGGAAGCTTATTATTCTCACTCGCAATGCACCCACCACCTATTATTTTGATTCAAACGAGCAAGCCACAGGCCCAGAATATGAAATGGTCGAGGCATTTGCCAAGCATTTAGGAGTCACAGCGGAATACAGGGTTTACAACACGGTACATGAAATTGTAGAGGCTTTGGAAAAGGGTACAGGGGATCTGGCCGCAGCGGGAATGCCAAAAACAGAAATCCGCAATACCCGTTTTCTGTTTGGCCCGATTTATCAGGAAATCCAACAACAAATCGTTTGCCAAAATGACCTGAATCATGTCCGGGAAGAAAACAATCTACTGGGTCTAAAACTCGTGGTTCCCAAAAATACCAGCTATGAAGAAGCCCTTAGCCGTTTAAAAAAGAAACTACCAGATTTAGTTTGGGAATCATCAGAAGAACTGAATTCTGAGCAATTGCTTGAAAAAATATGGCGCGCAGAATTCGACTGTACGGCGGTGGATTCCAACATTACAGCTATAAATCGGAGGTATTTTCCTGAACTCATCGTAGCCTTTAGACTCACCCAGACCGAACCATTAGCTTGGGTTCTCAAACCCAACAGTGATGACTTGCAAAAATCTTTGGAAGTGTGGTTCAAAGAATTCAACTCTAGCGGAGACATGAATCAAGTCCGAGAAAAATACTACGGCTTTATTAGAAAATTTGATTTTGTTGACACAGTCGCGTTTCATAAAGCCATAGAGAAAAAATATCCCAAATATCAATACCAGTTTGATAAGGCCGCTCAACAGCATAACCTTGATAAATTCCTTCTGGCTGCTCACAGTTATCAGGAGTCACACTGGAAACCCAAAGCAAAAAGTCCCACGGGAGTACGCGGCATCATGATGCTGACTCTTCCTACAGCTAAATCACTGGGTGTTAAAAGCCGACTTAACCCCTACGAAAATATCATGGCTGGTGCAAAACATTTTTCGAACCTGTTAAAAAGCTTTAGCGATGAGGTTACAGATCCGGATCGTAGCTGGCTGGCTCTTGCAGCCTACAATGTTGGAAGGGGCCATTTACACGATGCCCAGGAGCTTGCACGTCGTATGGGGAAAAACCCCTATTTATGGAGCGATTTGAGGGAAGTACTTCCTCTCCTTAGCAATAAAAAATATTACAAGACATTGAAGTATGGTTACGCTAGGGGTCGGGAACCCGTTAAATATGTCCAAAGGATAAGAAATTATAGAGACATACTTGAAAATAAGTTGAATTAGGAATCGGGGATGAGAAAAAACAGCTCAAAATCGGATTAGATTTTCCCGTTTATTCAAAAAACAAAACAGTAGAAATATTTCGATTTTAAAAATCATGTATTTTTCACTATGTATGGGCTACTATGTGTATCTCTTACCAAACTTTTTGAAAGACTAATTTATGAAAGTCGCCGTTATTTATAACAAGCAAAAGGATGCCGAAGGGGTCTTAAATGTTTTCGGGATGCAAAATCAGGAAACCTATAACCCAAAAACAGTTGAAAGGGTTGCTAGTGCTTTAGAAAAAGGTGGCCATAATGTCCGTATCATTGACGGCAATATCAATGTCATTGAGCAACTACAAAACTTCATGCCTCGTGTCGTCCAGGGTGAACAACCTGGAATGGTTTTCAATATGGCATATGGCCTTCAGGGTGTCAGTCGCTATACCCATATGCCCTCTTTATTAGAAATGTTAGGGGTACCCTATGTGGGTTCGAGTCCCGCAGGCCATGGAATTGCTCTGGACAAGGTAACGACGAAAGTTATGGTTCAGGCGGCAGGATTGCCAACTTCACCTTATTGGGTTTTTTACGATGCACAGCAAATCCCAGACGACCTGCCCTACCCAGTCATCACCAAACCAAAAATGGAAGCAGTGTCTCTTGGTATCGAAGTGGTTCACAATAAACCGGACCTGGAAACTCTGATTACCAAGCTGGTTGATGAATTTCATCAGCCAATTCTAGTGGAACAATTTATTCCAGGTCGAGAATTTGCTATTGGCCTCCTTGGAAATAAAGACCCAGAGGTTTTCCCATTGCTCGAAATTGATCTGGCCGGAAACCCCAATGCCATACAGACTTTGGAGGACAAATCAAAAAAACCAAAAGAAAAAGTTTGCCCGGCAAATGTTGATGAAAATATAGCTAACGAACTTCGCAGATTGACCAAAGAAACAGCAAAGGTTTTAGGAATCTACGATTTTTGCAGGGTCGATTATCGAATGGGTGATGACGGAAAGCTATACATTCTGGAATTGAACTCAATGGCTAGCCTTGGAATGACAGGATCGTATGTTCATGCAGCTAAAGTAGCGGGTTACACCTTTGAAACTATGGTCAACAGAATGCTAGATGTCGCTGTCGAACGTTATTTTGGCAGTCAGCAAATGGACCAGATTGCAGTCGAAGAAACTGCGACAAAAGCAAAAAGTGATCCTCTTAGAATTAGGCTGAGAAGTTATTTGCGAGGCAACCTTGGAACGATGGAAGAAGATCTATCCAATATGGTGGAGATTAATTCCTTCGTCGAGAATATTGAAGGTGTGAACTCATTAGGCCGATGGATTTCGAATAAGCTTGGTGCTTTTGGATTCAACCGCCATGTTTATTCTCGAGCTGAATTTGGCAATATTTTATATCTCACTAATCATATGGATGAAAAAAATGATGTTTTGGTTATTGGACATATGGACAACCCCGTTGATTTTGAAGACTACAATTCATTCCATGAAGAAAAGGGACGCATCTATGGGACAGGAGTGGCTCGAGGCAAGGGAGGAATTGCTGTATTACTGGGTGCTGTTAAAGCCTTACGCCATACCCGGACTTTACGAAAAGTGAAATGTGGGATTCTATTAATCCCTGACGAATCCCTTGGAGAACGTTCATCAAAACCTGTAATTGACGAGCTTTCAAAAAAATCAAAATATGTTTTGGGTTTAAGCGGAGCCGGATTGAGCGGAGAAATCATGACATCCTGCTCTGGCACCTTGCGTTATGAAATCGAAATAAATAGACGGCAAAACAAGGACGGGCTTAAATCTTCTACAGAAATCAGCGACCCAATTCTTTACGCCTCTCAGAAAATAAATTCATTGAGAAAATTAAACTACGAATCGGATGGTATTTTCATTACCATTACAGGTTTGCAAACAAAAGGAATGGAAGACCAGCCCACCTATCATGCGGCCCTGTCATTTGTAATTCGTTTTCGCAATCCAGATCAACGAGTGAGACTTGAAGAACAAGTGAATCAGATTTTCACATCAAAACCACAAGACAATATTAAGGTCCATGTGACAAAAAGGCCTGTGACCAAACCCTTTCTGGAAAATGAAAAGACACTCCAGTTTTATGAACAAGTACTTAAAGTAGCCAAGTTGGTGGAGGTTCGAATTAACAAATCCGAAAATAGTATTGTGTCCTGCCTTTCTAACATTGGGGAGGGAATTCCTTCACTTGATGGACTCGGTCCTGTAACCGGTGGATATGGAAACAATAACGAACATGTCGTCCGTGACAGTTTAATTGACCGTAGTGTCCTTCTTGCTTACCTCATCTACCTTTCCTCCAAGAAGTTTGAAATATGAAGCTTGAAAGAATAGAAGGGGGATTTGCTCCAACTTCTGATGGCAAATGCTCTACTTCTGAAAATGGGATGGTATCTACCGCTTTCCCTGAAGCCACTCAGGCTGGAGTTGAAATGCTAAGGCAGGGAGGAAATGTGATTGATGCCGCAGTGGCTTCTGCATTTGCGTTAGGAGTTTGTGAGCCTCAGGCCAGCGGCTTGGGTGGGCAATCCATGGCGATTCTTCATTTTAAAGGCAATACCATTGCCTTGGATGGATCGAGCAGAGTACCTTCTCTTGCCCATATTGACCGCATTGATAAAAAGACACAACGTTTCCAGGGATACAAAGCAACAACGGTTCCCAGCACTCCAGCAGTTTTGGGTTATCTTCACTTTCGTTATGGAAAGTTGGAATGGGGTGAAGTTTTAAAACCCGCCATCCAAATTGCTCGTGAGGGATACCAAATCACTCAATTGCAGCACGATATGCAAAAGAGGGAGCTTGAGAAATTTCTGAGTTTGGATTCTTTGTCAGGAGCTAAATATTTTCTGAAGGAAGGCAAAGAGCCTTATGCAGTAGGTGAGCAGTTCATACAGAAAGATTTAACAGGATTGCTTGAGCATTTGGCGCAACATGGAGTTAAATCATTTTATACTGGAGAAATTGCGAAACAAATTGATGAGGATATGCGATTCAACGAAGGCTTCCTACGAGCGGAAGATCTGGCCCTGATTCCATGGCCTGTCGAACGCAAACCCATTCGAAGAAACTATCGTAAAGTAAAAATTTTCACTTCTCCTCCTCCTGGTGCAGGAAGAACTTTACTTCTGGTTCTGCAAATGATGAAAAACATGCCTTCAAAGTTTTTCAAAAATCCAACTCCTAAAATGTTTCATTTTTTAGCTGAGACTTTTCGGAAAGGCTTACTCAACCATAAAGAGCGACCCTTCGATCCGAATATTTATCCTCAACTTCCACATGATAAAAAAATTCTGAGCCTTGAATTTGCAAGAAACCTCTCTTCTTCTATTCGGGATGAGATTGACCCCACATTACCGTTAACAGAACTTTTTACATTGAACAACGATACCACCCACCTGTCTGTAATGGATAAGGAGGGAAATGCTATAGGCATTACCCAATCCATCGAGTTGGTTTATGGATCAAAGGTTGCTGCGCGTGGTCTTGGATTTTTGTACAATAATTATATGAGCTCTTTGGACACTAAAGACCCTTCCCATCCATATTACCTGAGACCCAATGCTGTCCCTTGGAGTTCTGTAGCCCCTATCATCGCATTTTATAATGACCGACCCTGGATGGTGGCAGGGAGCCCGGGGAGCGAACGTATCTTTTCAGCAATGAGTCAGTTCCTGTCCCATGTTATTGATGGAGACCTGCCCATTAGTGAGGCGATGTTAAGACCAAGAATGCATTGTACCGTGGGTGGCAAATTGTCTTTAGAGGAAGAACGGTTTGATCCTGCCATCGTTGAATATCTGAAAACAGCAGGTTATAAAATTGATTCACGGGAAGCCTATTCGTTCTACCTGGGAGCTATCCATGCCGTCATTAATTCTCAAACTAATAACCAGTTTCAGGGTGTAGCTGAAATTCGCAGAGACGGAACAGCGGCAGGGTTTTGATTTATGAGTAAATTTCCGGTTCTTTTATCCATTCCTCATGGTGGAACCGATACCCCCACAGAACTAACTTCCCGTATCTGCATCACTCCTAAAGACCAGTTCGAAGATGGAGACGCCTTAACCCGTGAAATCTATGGAATAAAAGACAGTGTTTTAGCTTGCGTGGAAGGAAATATAGCTAGAGCCTTTGTAGATTTGAATCGTGATGTCAGTGATCGGCCACCCAAAAACCCGGATGGAGTGGTCAAGTCTATGACTTGCATGGGAAAACCCATTTACCACCCAGGGCAGGAACTCGATAAATATATAACCGATGATATTTTAAAAAATTATTATCATCCATATCACGATTTGCTCAGCAAAACGTTAGCTTCAAATAAAGAAATCAAATTGATGCTCGACTGCCATACGATGGAAGCGGTGGGTCCCCAAATTTCTCCAGATCCTGGAAAAGCCCGACCAAAGTTTTGTCTGGGAAGTAATTTTGGAAAAAGTTGTCCCAAAGAAATAGCTCAAAAAATGGCAGAATGCATTCGAACAGCATTTAAATTAAATAAAGAAGATGTTGTTATCGACGTTCCATTTGCCGGAGGTCACATCACCCGCACCTATGGAAACAAACCGATCCCCTGCCTGCAGATCGAAATGAGTCGTATTCTCTACCTAACCGATCCATGGTTTGACAGGGACAAATTAACGGTCACATCAACACAATTAGAACAACTTCAGCAAAACTTTAAAAACACCTTGAAGCAGTTTTTCGATCAATAAATTCCCATAACATATGGCTTTTAAATAGACTTCACCGTCAATTCAAGATGAAATTGCTCGCGTATTTGCCCCTGAGGTGCATTTCTCGATGAAGGGTTAATCCTCAACACCCTCTTTTGTTCCCTTGCAAAATAATATAAAATTACACTTCGAAACCATATTCAGGCATGCAATCAAGAGTGAACTGCCCCTTTTACGGGATCTCCGCTCTAGTAAATGGCTTGAAAAGCCGCTAATTACTAAATCGAAGTAAAAGTATTATAAGCCTGCAATTTTAAAAATTTTCCTATGAATAATCGGGAAGTGAAATGATTGACGCAAAACAATTACCCGTGTTTAAAAAGGACGTTGGTTTATTAGAAAACCAACTGGGCATGTTTGAGACCAAGGTCCAAGATGCCTCCGAAATTGAACCGGGAGAAAAAGGCCCTGAAGAAGAGAGGGCTCGAATATTAAAAATCATTCGCAATCAAAAGAAAAAGCTCCCGAAAATTTCTGAAAAAGTAGAAACCACTCTTTGCAAAAGTAAAGACAAAAAGATCGACCTTGTTATTGCTCTTGAGAGTCTCCAAATGCTTGATGAGCATTTCAAGAAATTAAAGAAGGAGATTGAAACAATCGTCGAGGATCAATATGAATGCAAATTAGAAGCCTACAAGCAGGAGATATTCAAGACTATCGATATGCTTCTCGACCCGATCGATTTCATCATCCCCAACATTCGATATGAATTGGGCTATATGGAAAAACATTACCGCAAGCCCGATAATATGGCCAATACCATCCTTCCTGAGGTGACCGAGTTGGTCGAAAAATTGGAAGAAAAAGAAATCGGTTTAAAAGAGTTTTTTGAGGGTAACGGCTCGGGTGAGGACAGAGTTTTAGGATATAAGGAGTTGCGATCGAAAAATAAGGTGTTTTCCAGATACCAATATTATGAGAATTCTCCAGAATCTTATAAAGAACTCAACGGTATTTACTATGAGATTTGTAAAACCATGGAAGGCTTTTTAAAGGAAAGAAGGTCAGAGCCAGAACTGCGAAAATATTACCCTCAAGTGAAAGAGAGGGATCAGTCGATTTCAAAAATGAGCGAAATATTCGATACAGGTTCATTCCTGATGATTTTGCACCAAAAATCCAGAAAAAAATATTCCTATTGTGAAGAAGTAAGAAAAGCCACCACCTTGCTTGACCAGTTCAATAACCTCCGCAGAGACCTTATCTTTTATAACGCGGCTGAGCTTAAACGCACTAGAAAAACGTTGGAGACCAAACTTGCAAAATCTCCAGACATAACACGTTTGAAAGTGATCTTGGATGAAGTGGATAGGTACATCGATGAAGGAAGGTTGCCATTCGCCCGGTTAGATATGATTTTTAGCAAGCTGTTGAAAAAAGATTTCAATATTGTTGTCCTGGAAAAAGATGCCGAGGACATTACGATTACTATCACTCCCCATCACGAAAAGAGGTATGGAAGAGACATCCTAGCTCGAATCAACATCATCATCCATGAGATTGACTTCTGGTATGCTCCCGAGGAAAAACAATTATTGTTTCAAAGCATCTCCAAAGCCACGGAGAAAATTCAGGCTGATGAGCCTTTGGATAAAAATGAATTTAAGACAATGATGCAGACCTACGACCAGGCCATGGAAAAGAATATCCGGAAGATGTATCCTGATAAAGTGAAGGAATTAGCCGATACCTACTCCGCTTTCAAAGAATTGTTTTCGACTAAAATCGCGAAGGAGAAGCTTGAGAAGAAGTTGGGTAATAAGAGTATTTGGAAAGAGATTCAGGAAGATTTGGAAGTGGTCGGAAAAAATATCTCGGTGCTCAATTCAGATAACGCGTCTTTGAAAAAAAACGTAAATAAGTTCTCCTTTCTAAAAAAGGGTACCGAAGGAATGTCGCAGGTGCTCTATGACCTTTCGATGCAATTGTTCATTTTATTTGATGGGTTGGATGCTAGAAGCATCACCAATATGACAAATATCCTCTCCACCTATAACGAGTTTCATGACCTTGCCAGCCTTTGGGGTTCCTTTTCCCATTATTTCAAGAAAACTAGCATCGCAAACTTGAGCGCCAACGAACAATCCATGCTTCACCTGGCCAAAGACCCCCGTAGCAAAGACAAGTTGAAAGAGATTTTTGAGAACGAAGAGTGAGTAAGAAGCGACTTGGCCCCTTTATAAAATGAATAAGAAAACTCAGAAGCTACAATCAGCAATAGAGAATCAAAAGCTTGCCTTGGAACAGGAAGAAAAATATCAGCAATCGACCACCATTAACCCCGAAGAGTATCTAGCCAAGCTATACTGGTCAGGCGAAGATTGCGAACGGTTATTTTTTGTTAACGAAGTTGCATTTGAAGATAGACGCACACGAAAACAAAAAAACTTTCTAAAATCTTTAACGAATGCGATAGATACCGGTGAATTAATCAATCTTAACAAATCTGACTCTTTTTCTAATTCAGAAAAACCATTTTCATTCACCCTTCAAGCACACTTTGCCCCACTAGAATTTAAGTCATGGGTTAATCACTCAAAAACACAAAAACAATTTGATCGTTTTGAAATAAAAACTCCTAAAAAAGTTTCTTTAATTTTCAAATCAATAAAACCCTCTCCTGACTCATCTATTCTTCCCGAAAAAAAAGGAAAGAAAGATTCACCCTTAAAAGAACTCGTCAAAAGCAAGGTTTTTGAAATCCTTAAAGCCGAAGACAACATATCAATTTCCGAACTAGTGAATAGCACAAAAATCACAAAAATTTTAGTACCCGATGCCCTTCACACTGGAGTAGAAAGCATTTCTAACAGGGAATATAAAGCACGATATTCAAAATCCAGAAGATCCGTTTCAGAATACATTCGGGAAGCAAAAAAAGAGTTTTACAGTAAATAGTCAAATACAGAATTTACAAACAATCGGGTGGGTTAAAATTATTTGATCGTTCGCTGTTGGCTGAAAACTATCTATTAAGTAACCACTTTAAAGACTTACCGTCAATAGTGGACTTGACCCCTTTTTGACCCCTTTTCTTGACCCCTTTTTATCCCCTAGAATGAAACACTAGCCTGTCGGGGTAAAATGTT
>JAJDBA010000020.1 GCA_029261675.1 Nitrospinaceae bacterium | reverse complement strand
CAAGCGACTTACCATCGCTCAAAGATTGTTCCGGGGTCATGGAGCTATCAGCACGGGTCGGAGTATCCATAGAGACATCGACCGCACCAATGCTCGCTTCCACATCGATAATTTCACCCTCATCCACCCCGAAATGTTCTGCCAACAGCTTGGTGGATGGGTCAAAACCTTCCCGCTCCAATCGTTCTTTTTCCTTTTTCAGATTGAACAATAATTTGCGCCGGGAATTTGTAGTGCCCACTCGAACCAACCGCCAGTTGTCCAAAATATATTTCAAAATATAAGACTTGATCCACCACGTTGCATACGCTGACAAACGAACTCCACGAAACGGATCAAAATTTTTGACGGCTTTCATCAAACCGACATTACCCTCCTGAACCAGATCCATAAGGCTCTGCCATTCACGTTTAAACGTCATGGCAATTTTAACAACAAGCATCAAATTAGCCGTCGTCAACTGGTAAGCTGCATCGACATCCCCTGTTTCCTGAAGGCGGATTGCCAATTCCTTTTCTTCCTCTTCCGAGAGTATCGGGTATCTTTTTGCCTCCTGAAGATAGGCCGCAAAAGGATCGCGAGGAACCAATCCCCCTTCTTCCCGCACAGCGGGCACAAGAGACTTCTTTTTACCCTTATCTTTTTCGGACTTATCATTCATAGATTAGAAAATACTTTATTCTTTCGGCTTATCCCAGGTTGAATCTACAGGTCTTTATCTTTACAATAAGGCTATGGTCCGTCTAGCATTATTTGGAATTGCAGTTATTATTGTTATTGTTGTTGCTCGCCTGATTTTTCCATCACCGAGTTCCAAAGAACCTAATCCAACAGAAATGGTACAGGACCCCAATAACGGAGTGTACATCCCAAAAACAGAAGCAATAAAAAAGACCATTAACGGCAAAGAATATTATTTTTCAAGCGAACAAAGTGCCGAAGATTACATTAACAAAAATCAAACAAAAACGGATTGAAAACGGCAATCAATGCCTTTCCATATCCCGACCTGAATTAAGTTTGCCGTTGGTATTATAGCAAAGGAATTCACGTAAACCGGAGAAACAGGAAACCCAGATATGCGTATTGAAATTTCAGAAAACTCGATTAGAAATAAATATTTAGCGAGATGTATGGTTGCTGTTTTAACGATATGCTTTATGTTTCTTAGTGGCCCAGCGCAAGCGCAAGAAAAATGCCTACCCTTGGATAAAAAGAAAATTAAAATTGAAGGTTATATTTCGAAAAAATTCCGCAAACAACGAAAAGCAGTGATTAAGGAATTTACCGAATTCGGGGACTCTCGAGCTGCACTAAGAGTCTACCCTATGGGAGAAACTTCCAAGGTGATTGCCATTGGGAAATGCGTTCCTGTGCATATTGCCCAACATGTTATCAAAAAAGCCATGGAATACAGCACAGGAGTTGAAAGCCTCGTTCAGCAACAGTTTGTCCACGGCCATTGGATAGGGATCGGAGTCACCATATTTGACGAGCCTTCTCAGCAACTTGTCTCCTCAGAACAGGTCCAGCAATTGTTGAGCCCTGATCTTTCTAACGAGGAGTTTCATAAACTCTACCTGCGGCTTTCAGTCCCTAATAAACTGACACCTTTTTTCGGCTTACAGGTTCCAAATATAAAGACCGCTCAACCCGCCCCCTAACGGGGTGCGAGTATTAGCGAAAGAAGACCTGCTCTCCCCTTAACAGATATTGGCCTGTTGGCCTCACATCTAATTGCACCTAGTTATCGCGACGTACAAGTCGTACTGCATGTGAAATGGTTTTATCATTTTTCTCGTACCAGTAAGGGCAACCGTTGGCGTAGAACATTATCTGCGCTTCTTTGCCACGGGTAGAAGATGTCCATGTGCAGTTGGCGGCTCCTGGTGGAAAAACTGAATCTAAATGTATGTCGCCATCTTTAGAATCTTTATTGAGTTTTTCCTTATCATAAATGGATGAAGCTTCATGGATGGTAGGAATGCGCCAATCACTGAATCCCCCCGCATTTTTTTTATTGGCTTCTTTCATATACTCTTCGGCTTCTGAATAGGAAACCTCTTTGTCCAAATCCAGACGCGAATCATTAGCCATCCACGTAACGCTGGTTAATGAATCATAAATTGTTCCATCATCTCTTTTTAGAAATCGTGATTTTTCGTTGCCCATATTTTCCTCTCAAAAAAAACATCGGGCAGTATCTACCCGACACGTATTGGTTTTTCAAATGAAGCCACATTTTAACCTATGATGGCTTTATTTCACAACATCTAGCCTGCTCATTGTTAACGGTATAGATCGGGACAGTAGTTTTTGAAGATTATAGTTTAGGAGTTGAAGCATTGATACTTGGCTTTTTCTACCATTTTTTATAACTTTCCCAGATCACACAATCCGTTTGAATTTATTGATAATGCAGGGGAGAGCGCCACTAAGCCAAAGGCTTAGATAATTAATATTCCCATGATCTCTTTTCTGGTTGACTGGAATTCGAGGTAGTTGTTGCAATAAATTTTTATGCTCTGGAAAAATATTAGAAATACGGGTCGTGGTCGAAGTCTTGAACCCACATTGCTGTGCGATCCTGAATTCTCTCTCGCCAACCTCGTTTCGTGTCCCAAAAGGATAGCAAAAGTGTTCAACTTTTTGGTCTATCTTTGACTGAATTATATCTCGCGATCCCTCCATTTCTTTTTGGACTTCCTCCTCAGAAAGTTTGTTCAGCGCCTCATGATGTATCGTGTGAGCACCTATTTCGACCAGAGGATCTTCGCTCATCTCCCGGATTTGTTGCCAGGTGAGAGATAGTTGCGATGTTTTTTCTTGAAAGCTCATGTCATAGTTTTCAAAAACCTGTCGAATACGCTGATTGAGCTGATTTGAAGGACCATTCAAAATTATTTTATGTATTTCATGGTAAGCCCAATCCTTCTCCCTTAAGCTAGAGCAAGAATATTGATAATATTGATCATTAATTTTAAAGTTGATCTTTTTTTCCTTCAGCACCAGGTCTTCAAGGAGATACCACCACAAAATTGCCTCTCCATCAGGGAGATGAGTGGTCACATAAATAGTAAAAGGAACCGAGTGTTTTTTTAAAATTGGATATGCATGTAGATAATTATCAGCATAACCATCATCAAAAGTAAATACTGCGAATTTTTTTTTTATACGGGCTCCATTGAGAATTAGAGCGGCCCGAACCAAAGAAACAATTTCATAGTTGTTCTGACGCAAAAACAGGATCGCATTTTCGAGATACTCTGGTGTCACCTCTAGTCCCGCATTCCCTCTTATTCTAGGTTTAGAGCTGCGGGGACATACACGGTGAAACATAAAAATACTGCCCAGCCCAGAATAAAATAGATTCGATAGAAGATAACTTCTCGTATAAAAAAGAAATGGGAACAGCATCCCAGCGGTCGTGCGTTTGATAGTTTTTAAAAGCACTATTAAATCCTTATATATTCAAAACGGAAAATTCAGAATAGAGCAAGTCAATATCATTTTTTTCCAGAAAATTGGACTTGTAAACCCTGGGATGGGGTAAGGACAAAACTTTCGAAAGCAACACAGTATTCCCCTGCAAAAACCTTTCGTCGATAACTATCGCTATTGTATTAATGCGTAGGCAAATAGCCATAGCAATACGACCAGCAAACTTTGCAAATATACTAGAATAGCTTATATAGTGGATCTGCGAAAATGCAAGGTTCCTTCGATAGACCCGTGTCCCTATTAATATTACTCCTAGGAAACCTACGATACCCTATTCACCTTCTAGAAGGTAACCGAAATTTCCTTTATTGCTTTTCCAGTGATCAACAAACAGTTGCCTCCAGTCTTCTTTTGATAATTAGGAGTTTTTTAATTTTTCGAATAACGGGTATGTCTTTTCGACATCTTTTGCAACCACCTCCCTTACGAAGGGGGTATGCAAGGTAATCAGGTCTGTATTGCTTAATAAATTGTTTTAATTGCAATTTGGATAGAACAAGATTTCATTAAGATAGATACTAACTACATTTAGCCATCCCTAAAACGTAATTATAGCTTATGCTTAGAAAGCAAAAAGATATTTGAGCGTTGTAAAATTGCGAGAAATCTGCAAAGAAAGTTCAAAAAATGGATGCTCTATGTAAATAAAATCAAGTGATAGCGTGGAAACTCTTTCTTAAAATAGCACTCTTGACAAAAATTAACCCCTTGGTTTTACGCCTAACAATAAAGATCGGGACGGCGGTCTTTGAAGATTTCGTTTTTGGGATTGAGGTTTTTATCTCTGGCTTTTTCTAGATCAATGTCAACGATATGAACTTCTTCTTCAGTTTCTGATGCCCGAACAAGTATGTTTCCATCAGGATCAACCACTTGACTCTGCCCTATGAATGTTAGTTTTTCTCCGGGAATACGTTTTTCTTCTCCGACCCGGTCTGCCGTGATGGCAAAAATGCGGTTTTCCAGGCAACGTGTGATCATGGCTTGCGGGCAATGAGGCAAAACTAGATTAGACGGGTGCGCTATGATTTCAGCACCTTTTAGAGCAAGTGACCGCGCAGTTTCCGGAAAACGCCAGTCGAAGCAGATCATCACACCAACCTTGATACCATCAAGATCAAAGACCGGGGGTACATCCGTACCAGCATCGAAACAGGATTTCTCAGTATCAAACAAATGGATTTTTCTGTAACGGCCGACAAACCCCTTTGGCCCTAAAATGACAGAAGAATTATAGATACGGTCGCCTTCTACTTCGACCAGTCCGGCAATAAAATGTGTATTATTTTTTTTTGCGAGGGAGAGGAGAAAATTACTAGTTATGCCATCAGGAACAAGCTCTGCATAGTGATGAGCTTCATCCATGCTTTTGAATCGATACCCGGTCGAGAAAAGCTCTGGCAGGACGAATAAATCGGCTGCTTTTCCAGCAAGCATTTCTTCGATGCGATCCAGATTGGCCTGAACGTTTCCAAATTCAGGATGATTTTGAACAAAGCCAACTTTCATAGGAACAGGGCCACGCTTTGAAGAACCCTCTATCGAGGGAGGAACAATAGTGAGATCGATTAATAGAGCGAATGCTGATTGTTTAAAGCTGCGAGAACTTATTTCTATACAAATGGTCGATCAAGGTTAAAGCCACCATAGCTTCTGCAATGGGAACAGCCCTTGGAGCAACACAGGGATCGTGCCTGCCTTCGACTCTAATTTCAGCTTTCTTGCCCTGCCGGGTGACGGTGTCTTGCGCCTTATTGATTGACGAGGTTGGCTTTACGACGAGCTTTACAACGATATCCATACCATTTGAGATTCCGCCCAGAATGCCACCGGCATTATTAGTCGCAGTGATCACCTTTTTGTTTTTCATGGCAAACACATCATTGCATTGAGAACCGGTCATGGTTGCCGATTCGAACCCGATACCGATCTCGACTCCTTTTACCGCAGGGATACTCATAACTGCTTTTGCCAGATCAGCATCGAGCCTGTCAAACACCGGTTCGCCCAACCCAGCAGGGACCCCTTGTGCAATCACTTCGACAATGCCCCCCAGAGAGTCACCCTTTTTTCGAGCTCGCATAATAGCATTGATCATTTTGTCAGCCATTTTAGCATCGGGACAACGGACGATATTATTCTCTATCTCACTGAAGTCAATGGTTTGAGCGATATTTTTACCAACTTGCCGAGTAAAACCAATAATTTTTATTTTTTCACGCGCCAGAAGTTTTTTGGCAATGGCACCTGCGGCAACACGGCCAACCGTTTCACGTGCGCTCGACCTACCGCCACCACGGTAATCACGAAAACCGTATTTCATGTCATAGGTGTAGTCGGCATGCCCCGGTCGATACAAGTCTTTAATCAACTCGTATTTGGAAGAATCGGCATCTTCATTCTCAACCAACAAAGAAATCGGCGTTCCCGTGGTTTTACCGTTGAACACCCCGGACATGATTTGAATTTTGTCACCTTCTTTTCGAGTGGTGGTAACTTTGCTCTGCCCTGTTCGGCGTCGGTTAAGCTCTAACTGGATATCGGATTCCTTTAGAGACAACCCCGCCGGACAACCTTCGACAACAACGCCAAGACCTCGACCGTGGGACTCCCCCCAAGTTGTAATTTTAAACAGTTTTCCGAAAGAGCTGCCTGACATAAGCTTGTAGATTTGGAATAATTTTAGTTGCTGGGAAAACTTACAACAGAGTGCAAGTCTATATACCTATCGATCAACATCTAACACATTGAAAAATATGAAGCTACTTTAACTGAAAAAGAGACGGTCGCCCACACGACGGTCTAAGCTGGCTAGCCATGGAGGATTCGGACCAAGCAGTGAGGAGTAACCCTCTTTATCAGGACTCCTGATTTTCTTGCGCCTCTCGTGCTGCCTCTTGAGCTTCTCGTTCGTCCACCAGTTCCCTCAACTCTTTTCCCGCTTTGAAAAAAGGAACCTTCTTTGAAGGAACATCCACTTTTTGTCCAGATTTTGGATTACGACCAACTCTGGCATTTCTTTGCCTGATACGAAAGCTTCCAAATCCTCTTAATTCGACTTTTTTTCCTTCAGCCAATGAATCGGTAATACTTGAAAACACTGTATTAACGACAACTTCTGTCTGTTTTTTAGTCAGATTAATTTGGTTTGCTACTTTTTCTACAAGTTCTGCTTTGGTCATTTAAAAGTCTCCCCCCCACGGATCAACAATTGTAATGATACTGAAATTGGATTTCGGGAAGTATATCATTCGCAATAATTAAGTCAAGTCCTTTATTTTAATTGAGTTAAGAAGATTTACGCCTAGAATCGAACGATGGAAAACTACAGTTGAATATTTAAAAATAGCCATAATGAGCGTTTGGAAAAACTCCGTCATATGGAAAAATAATAGTGCCACTGTGATAAAAATTTGGCACTTCTACAAACCCAGACACCATCTCAGGCAAGACATTGTTAATAAGGCTTTCTATGCCGACGAGGGCTGTTTTTGGCAATATTCTTTCAATTCCCAGGCATTGCGGTAGGTGTCATCTTTCTTCAAAACTTTCTCAAGTAACGGCAACGCTTTCATACACTTATTCAACTGAACAAAAATTTCTGCCATTATAAATTGCAAATGCATTTCTTCAGGGTCGATCAAATTGTAGCGACCTCCATACATTAGAACCTCTTTCGCTTCTCCCAGTCCACGGTAACTGAATACAATGATCTGCAAAATCTTCAAGTTCATCTGATCTTGTTGAAGCAACGGAAGTGAATATTCCAGAGATTTCAAGTACTCCTTCTTCAAGTTGTAATATTCTGCAAGAGATCGTTGAAGCACAGGATCTTCAGGTTTTTTGTCAATCTCTTTCAACAAGCTCACCAACCCTATTTCTCGCATAACCGTTCCCATTTGTTGGGGATCATATTTGGCGGTCTTTTTAAAAAATGTTAAGGCTTCTTCTTTTTTCCCCACTTCCAACAGGTTGTAACCCATATAAAGGTTGGCAAAACTCAGATTCGGACTTTTTTCAAGAACCAACTGTAAGATTTCCATGCTTTGCTCATAATTACCAATCTGATAAAAACTGTGGGCCAGGTTGAGCAGGTACTGTAGATTATCCGGTTCTTCTTCAATGAGCTGAGTCAAGCGTTGCATTTGTTTTCGGTCTGCCTGCAAGTGGTAACGGAAAAGGTCGTCATCATCTACCAGCGTCATAGCTTTCAAAAGCTGGCCGCGATTGCCATACATAACTCCGCGCTGATATAAGTCCATCGCAGCATAATGAGGTTCCAGCTTTTGCCGATCCGACTCGGGCATGTTTGAAATCTGTCTCACGACATCGTCAAACCTTGCGCGGTTGAACACATACCTTTCTTGTCCCGGGATATCGATCACCTTGCCCAGGTCGAGATAAAACTCGATAGCCGGATGGTTGTCTGTAATAAGAGGAAAACCTTCTCCCAATTTTTCCACTTGCTCGTTGAGCAGCCAGATATTGCTCAGGAAGGAAAAGATGTTCGGAATTTCAATATCCGCTAACGCTTTTTTGATTTCGGGTTCCTGCAAACGCTCATTCAGTTCATTGAAATCAATTTTAATGGGTTGATTGGAACCGATGATAAGCATTTCATTAGCCACAGAAAGCCAACCCATCGTAAATGGGAAAACCGACTGAAACGTCTTAAAGTGCATTGCAACTTCTTTAGGGCCTTGGCTGTGTAGAGGAATCCACTGCGTCGCTATACCACCAGGTTTCAGTTTGTTTTTCTGCAACTCATAATATTCTTTTGTGTATAGATTAACGGTAAATGCGGTGCGTGGTGGCGGCGGCTCGGATGTGATGACATCGTATAGTTTATGAGTCGTTAACAAATGGTTGCGTCCATCCTGAATCACGAAATTCACTTTAGGATTTACTAGAACATTGTGGTTCTGGTCGGCAAACATTTTTCCTGCGTTGATAACGCTGGAAGATAACTCCACACTGTCGACGGTTTTTACTCGAGGGTGTAGTCCCGCTGCACCTGTAGTTTGACCGGTACCAAAGCAGACAACAAGAATATCATCGGGCTTATCCACCAGCAGGATGGGGATATGAGCAAGCAGCTTCATGTAGCGAGTAGCGGTCATATTAGAAGCTGACATGGATATGCCGTTGGTGATCAATCGCTTCGCCGATGGATCAAGCAATCCGTATTCCTCTTTAAAAACCGCAACGGTATCGGACAAACCTTCTTCAAAATACATCAGCTTATTAATGTTTCGTTTGCCGGCACTATCGCGCATGAAAAAAGGATTCAATAAGTCATTTGGGATAGCCATATTGACAAAAAGAATCAACGACGCGAATACGACAGTCATCCCTTTTCTGATGGCGGGTGTCAGGTAGTCTCCGGTGCGGAACAAAAGAATCATGGTGAACAAATTGATCGTTGCGAGAAGGGTAAGACTGGTCTGACTGCCAAAATTGGGCAGGAAAAGAAATCCGGAAAAAAGAGAGCCGAAGATAGCACCCATTGTATTCGCTGCATAAACTTGTCCGGTCGATTGCCCAACATTTTCGTGTTTCTTCGATATCAATTGAATGAGCAACGGAAAACACATCCCCAAGAACAATGTAGGAACCAGCATGAGAGCCGCTGAATCTTTAAAATATATCCAGAAAGCCGCGGCAGGGTTCCCCAGATTGTATGCATTCCATGGCGGGGAGAGAATGGACTCCAAGCCGTAGATAGAACCAATCACATAAATTCCGATCCCTCCCTGCAAGGCGATGAGAGCAGTACGCAAATTCTTAATTTTAGGAAGTAGGGGAATGAGAACAAGGCTTCCAAGGAATATTCCTAGCAAAAAAACAGCCAGCATCATGCTAAACGAGTAAACCGTACTGGCAATACTGAATACCAATAGCCGCGTCCACAAAACCTCATAGGCAAGCGCGGTAAAACCACAAACAAAACTGATTCCCATCCAGAATTTTTGTTCTGCACTCCAGTCCATTTTGGGAAATTTAATTTCAGGCAGATTGAATTTTAAAGAGCCGCCGCTTTCCTTATATATATTCAACGCACCAATGCCGATTAAGAGGTTGCCGGTAGCAGCTGTTAATACGGTTTGCAGTACACCAAACGTTCCCATCAAAAAGAAACCTGTCAACAAGCAACCGCAGGCGGCGCCGAAGGTATTGAGCGCATAAAGCAGGCTCACCTGTGTTCCTATGCACTTGTCATCGGTAACGCAATATTTGCTGATAAGAGGAAGAGTCGCCCCCATAAATGTTGTCGGTACTAGCATCAAGGTGAAGGAAAAAAGAACCTTCAATAGGTTTTGCAGCGGTGGGGATTCTGGAATAGCACTGTGAAACAGGGAATAAACATCTGCAAAATTAGCAAACAACAGTGAAAGCAGGGCGCCGCTGACAAATATCAAAACTTCTATCCATCCATAGACTTTAAGTGCCGAGGACGAAGAGGATAGCCTGTCGGCAGCATAACCAAATAGATAGCTGCCCAACCCCAAGCCAGCCATGAACGCGGCGAGCACCACAGAGACTGAAAAAACAGTGTGTCCGAAAACAAGGGTGAGCATTCGGGTCCATACGATTTCATAAATCAAGGCCGTAATACCCGATACAAAAAATAAAAAATAAACTACAGGCGAACGTTGCATGTTTTATATGATTCTTTCAGGTTTAAACTTGAGGGGGATATTATGTGCAAAAAGCGAATATCAGCCTGATCTAAAAAAAATACCCCGCTGCTGTGCTCACATCTCCGGCAAACCCTCAAAATAATTGACATTGGCTCAGGCTTCAAGTAATTTTTATAAATACCGTGGTTTTATAATAATAAATGAAGGTTCTTTAAATGGGAACTCAAGAAATAAAGATAACAGATGCCGACCACCCTTACGCTAAAGAAAATGGTGTGGTCTGGGCAGAAGAAGCTTGGGAACGAGTAAAACATGCGCCGGAATTTGTTCGTCCCGGAATCCGCAAGCTCATGGTGCAACGTTGCATGAAACGCGGTTTTAAAATTGTCACTTCTGATTTTCTGACGGAAATCAGAAACGAGTCCATGATGCTGGTGTCCAAACGGGTAAAAGGTTTTGGATTTGAAGAGTTGACCATGGATGCCTTTGATGTGGCCAAAGAAAAAATGCGGGAAAGCCCACGCAAGGTGGAAGTGATTGAAGAGATCGAAGATTTTCTCTCGATGCGTACAGAAAAAAAAGACGACATTGTAGAAAAATTCAAGAGTTATATGGAAGTGACACCCGTTTCAGGTATTCCTTGGAGCAAAGAAGCCAAGGAAAAAATGGAAAAGGTGCCTCCTTTTGTCCTCGGTATGGCCAAGCAAACTATAGAAGGACGCGCCAGGGAACGTGGGGACAAGATGATCACCCCAGACATGATCGAAGAAGTGTTCACCAATATCATGCCCGCATCCGCGAAAGAAGCCATGGGCATGGAAGTGACGGAAGAAGATTATAAGCGCGATGAAGAAAAATCCAAGGAGCCGGAACAGGCGCCGGAACTTAAGCTCCACTGGGAAGACGACGCGCTTGATAAAGTAAAACGCATCCCCATTGCTTTCATCCGCAATATGGCGATCAAACGCATCGAGCAGGAAGTTGCCAAAGAAGGAAAAGAAGTCGTCACAGAAGAGTTATTTCAAAAATACCGATTCACCTTTTAACTCCAGGATTCTCATGACACTCACTGCAGATTGGATCGTTCCCATCGGTCTTGGAATTTTAGCAAGTATTATCATGTTGTCGACGAAAAACCCCAAACCAGCTCCCATTCGTATCAAGTCTAACCGCAGACGCCGGTAACGCTACTGGCATTCGCTTGGCAGGCGTGCGTTACATCCCCGTAGGGTAATCGAGAAATTCCGTTTGCAGGTTGAATTTCTCTTCAAGATGACGGCCCACCGCCTTCACACCGCCGGTTTCTGTCGCGTAATGGCCCGCCAGCATGAGAACGCAATCGCCCTCTATGGCTTCGTGGAAATGGTGATTCGCGCCTTCCCCTGTTATGTAACAGTCCAGATTTTCCCCTTTAGCCTGACGTAAAATATCCGCCGCACCGCCTGTCACCAACCCGACCGTTTGCACTTCTCCCTCGCCGATGACTTTGACTTCAGCATCTAATTGGGTTTCCAGCAGTTGCCCCAACACTTCAGCGGATTGTGGGACAATGCGGCCCTTCAAGCCAATTTTTTCCCCACCATATTCGCCAAAGGGTTCCAGCTGCGTGAGGCCGATGAGGTCCGCAAGGGCTCGGTTATTACCGAGCACCGGGTGCATGTCCAACGGAATGTGTGCCGAATACAACCCCAGATTGGCGCGGAACATGGCCGCCAGTTTGTCGTAATAACTGCCGCGAATGGGCTGTACACCGGCCCAAAACATCCCATGATGAACGAACATCATGTTACAATTTTTCTCGATGGCTAAATCGATGGTCGCCTGACACAGGTCAACGGCAAGGCCGATTTTTTGAATCTCGCCGGTGTTTTGTACCTGAAGCCCGTTGACGGCGTTGGGTGAATCCTTGATGGACTTGATATCCAGTAAATCATCGAGATAATGGCTGAGTTGTAGAATATCCATAGCCGTGAGTATAACGAAGAAACTCTAAGAGGGAACTCTAAAATTTTTCATAAAGAGTTTAAAAACTGTCACCCTGAGCCTGTCGAAGGATGGTAATAGTCGTAACCTAGCAGGTTGCTGAAAAAGTCACAACCACGAGGGTTTCCACTGTGTCATGCTAAGCTTGTCGAAGTATGACCTTCATAATAAGGGCTGTTTTCACACTTCGACAAGCTCAGTGTGACAGGTGCGGGTAGCAAAAATAGTTTTTCAGCAACCTGCTAGGTTTTAGCATTTCTTTTTTCCAAATATTAATATTGTGAAAAAATACTTTGTCTACATCCTTCAATGTAAAGATGGGAGCTATTACACAGGCGTAACTAATAATCTTGAAAAGAGATTGCATGAACATGAACAGGGTTTGATAAAGGGTTGCTATACGCATAGTAGAAGACCCGTCAACCTTGTTTTTAGCGATGCTTTTAATAAAATTATAAATGCTATCGAAAGAGAGAAACAAATTAAAGGATGGTCACGAAAGAAAAAGGAAGCCCTGATAGAGGGAAATTTTGATTTGCTATCAAAATTATCGAAAAATAAAACTGATAGTTTAGATCACCCTTCGACAAGCTCAGGGTGACAATAACGAAAATGACCAACTTTATCTTAAGAAACACGTTCAAAAAATTCATCTCGTTGATCCTTATTTCGATCATATCCCACGCTATGGTCCACCTGGCGCCGGGCGAGCCCAGTCTGGTCGATCCCTCCAATCCGCGCATGAAGGCGGAAGACATCCAGCGCATCCGGGCGGCGTTTCACCTGGACGAGCCTTTGCACATCCAGTACGTGTATTGGATGAAAGATCTTTTTACCGGCGAACTCAAATCGTTTAAAGACAACCAACCCGTGCTTGGAAAAATATGGGATCGGTTCCTCAATTCCCTGCCGCTGTTTATCCTGGCAACTCTGATCACCTGGTTACTGGCTTTTCCCGTCGGCATCCAGGCCGCCGTCCGGCGCGGCTCTGTATTCGACAAAACAGGCACTTTTTTATCTTACGCGATGATTTCCATCCCCGGATTTTTTCTTTCTTATATGGTCATCATATTCATGGTCAAAACTATTGACGTGCCGGTGATCGGCATGCGCACTTTTGGCCTGGAGAATTCTTCGTTGTGGCTCCAGTCGATGGACCGGATCTGGCACCTGACCATTCCCGCTTTGATGTCCGCCGTTGGCGGGATCGCCGTTCTTTCCCGCTATGCCCGTTCGCAAATGCTGGAAGTCATCAATCAGGACTACATCCGCACCGCGCGGGCGGTGGGCTGGTCCAACGATGTCGTCATTTACCGTCATGGCCTCCGAAACGCCTTGTTGCCGTTTATCACTCTATTTGGTTTGACGATTCCCGGTTTGATCGGCGGGTCGGTCATCTTTGAAACCATTTTTGCCTGGCCGGGAATGGGGCGGTTGGGCTATGAGGCGATTTTGTCCCGCGATTTCCCGGTGATTTTGACCTTAACTTTTATATCCGCCATCCTCGTGCAAGTAGGAAACTTTGTTGCGGACATTTTATATGCGGTGGTCGATCCCCGCATAAAATTAAGATGAGTCCTTTATGAATCAGCAAGCCCAAATCATAGAACCCGATTTCATGCCCCCGCAGATGGGGCTCTTCCAGGAAAATTGGAAAATTTTCAAACGCAACCGCATGGCGCATTTGAGTTTCATTTTCCTGGCGGTGTTGCTGGTTTTTGCGATTCTTGGAAAAGTATTGACCCATTATATTGTGGTGTTCGACCCCAAAGTGGTGCGGCTCTCGGAGAAGTTTCTGCCGCCGTTCACGCCTTTCACCAGCGAAATCACGCCAAAGGCAGATGCCCCGGCTTTCGACGTTTATCTATTGGGAACCGATGAACTGGGCCGCGATGTGTTTGCCCGCATGCTGGAAGGAACTTCTGTATCGCTGACCATCGGATTTGTGGCTGTCGGCATTTCGATTACAGTCGGCGTATTTTTTGGCGGCCTGGCGGGGTATTATGGTCGCGTCAAGCTTGGCTTCATTACGGTCGACACTCTCATCATGGAGTTTGTCGATATGATGCTCAGCTTCCCCACGTTCTTCCTGATTTTAGCCGCTGTGGCGCTTTTACCACCCAGCATTTATACCATCATGGTCATCATCGGCCTGACAAGCTGGATGGGAACCGCGCGTTTTGTGCGCGCCGAATTTCTCTCGTTGCGGGAGTTGGACTATGTAGCGGCGGCTAAGAGCCAGGCGATCCCCGAATGGCGAATTATTTTTGTTCACATGCTCCCAAACGCCATGGCTCCGGTATTGGTCTCGGCGACCATCGGCGTGGCATCTGCCATTCTCACCGAGTCCAGCCTGAGCTTTCTCGGCTTCGGCGTGCAACCGCCCGAT
>JAJDBA010000019.1 GCA_029261675.1 Nitrospinaceae bacterium | reverse complement strand
TATTAAATATTGGCAAAGAGAACTTCATTCTATTAGAATGGTTTTATTATGAGTAAGATTTTAGTTTTATTATTAGTTGGCATAGCAACGCTTACCTGCGGTTTCGATTTGGCTTCAGCCATGTCTCATGATCACCATTCTACCCAACATGGGGTGGTGTCGCCTTTTGAAGGCAAGCCGAATCTTCCCAACCACTGTGAACTGCAAGGGCACTCTCTGAAAAATCCTTGTCCTCACTTATTGAATGGTTCGAGGAATAAAAAATCTCTCAAAGAGATTATATCTGTTGATTGCTCAGGGAGCCAGAAACATCCAGGTTTTGCCGGAGCCAAAAAACATGAGGTTTTCTCTAGTAATAAAATCCTTTTAGGCTCATCAGCCAGTTTTGCATTGCATTCCTCATACGATTTAATTTTGTACTTTCTACCTTCACCTTTGTATCACCCACCTCGATTTATTTAATTTTTCACCTAAAAATTCTTTAATTCCCAATTTTCGCTTTTTGTCAAATAGCGAGTCAATTGATGTGCGCGCTCATATTCTGGATGCGTGATTTCCTTTGATTCGAAAGACATATTCTTGCGCGAAGATTTTGTATTACTTTTAAGGAGAAGAAAAATGAATCCTAAATTATTACAAATACCATTTATTGCTTTGGTTTTTATTTTTACTATTGGAATTTCAGTATCTCAGGGAGCCATCCAGTCAAAGCATAAGATAGCAAAGAACACTCCCATGGATAGCCAGGAAAGGCTTTACCGAGTAAGCAGTCCTGACCTTGAGAGTATGAAAAACTCTTTAGTTCAGATCAATCTGCATATGAGAGAGGGAGGCAATAAAAAAAAACCACATATCAAAATAGTTATTCACGGTGAGGGGGCTAAGTTCTTCTATGCGAAGGGCATGGATTCCGAGCTTAAATATATGGTGGACTGGTTTTTAGCAGAAGATGTTCAGTTCAAGATATGTGAACGTTGCCAAGAAATTTTTGGTGTAGACGTCAAGGCTTTTCCAAAAGGATTTATGACAATGGAAAATCAGTAGTTTATTCAAGTAAAAATATAATTTTAATTAAAAAGGAGTAAGTAAAATGAGAAAAGGATTAGTGTTTGCGATTTTAAGTGGATTAGTTTTTGGAATAATGGTTTTTCCGGGACTGGTTTTTTCGGGCGGTCCTAAAGATGGAGAACTTATGTTCCCCAAAGGTTATGAAAGTTTCCCGGTTTTTTTGAAGGAGATTCAAAAGAAAAATGCCGTACGTGATTTGTATATCAATAATAAAGGTGCTGCCGCTCACAAAGGTGACGCATTTCCTGATGGGACGCAGCTGGTTATGGCTATTTTTAAAGCAAAAGCAGGTGCTGATGGTCACCTGGTAAAAGGAAGTGATGGAAAACTGGTAAAAGACAAACTTGCGAAAGTTTATTTGATGGAAAAGAGTGGAGGATGGGGTGGGAATGCCCCGGCTAATTTGAAAAATGGAGATTGGATATTCTCTGCCTTTTCAAGTGATGGTAAAAGAATCGAAGTGGACTATGCCAAATGTCGAAGTTGTCATTTGCCACTTGGTGCGAGTAAAGATTTTGTACATCGTTATGATGAGTACTTTGCTAAAAAGATGGGTGCTCATTAAGTAAATGCAGCTATTGAGGTGGTAAGGTTTGATCCTTACCACCTTCAGCAAACTTCAGGCAGGGTTTTATAAACATAGGTGGATATTTGGAGGATAATGAAGATGAAATTTTTAGTATTAAGCTTGTTGGTTCTGTTTGCAGTCGGCTGTGCAGGTGCCCCCACAGGTGGCTCTTCGAATGCCGGCTATAACTCAAACTCCAAGGGTTTGAGCAAAGAGCAGTTGAAGAATATGGGGGTTGAGGAGAATAAGGGATACTACTAGTTATTTCTGAAGCTAGAAATAAAAAACCCGGATCGCCATAAAAGGTGATCCGGGTTTTTCTGGTTTTGTATAATAGAAAAAATTAAGAACCTTCTCTTTTCATAGGCGCGTGAGCGTTTAAAATTCCCGATTTAAGAATTGCTGCATTTCCATTTGCATGTTTTCGGGCAGCGTAAAAGTGGTTTGTTGCATCTCCGTGTCGGTCTAGCGCATCCAGAGATAGCGCTTCATTATAGTGTGCCTCTCCTACATTTGGTGCCATTTTTGAGGCCATTTGAAAGTGTTTCAACGCAACATCAAAATGCCCTTGATTGTAGTGAGAGATTCCTTCTTCATTATGCTTATTAGCTTCTGCATTTGCGCCACTTGGGAATTTTAAAGCGGGATTTGCTGCAAATGCCATGGATGATAAAGAAACTATAAAAAGTAAAGCTAAAACGAAAGATAGTTTTTTCATGCGTTCCTCCTTTAAATAATAGAATTTGATACTTTAATCATCGGTTGTCTAGATAGCCTTCACCAGTTATAAAATTCAATTTCTTTTGAATCCAGTCACTAGCGGGGGATAGGTTATTTCCTTTCAACACAATACTCTTGTCCTTAATAGTACCTCAATAAATGATCAGAGTTAAACCTTTAAATTATTTAAAGGTTGCTGTCTATATCACGCTACTGTTCCTCTTGGCATACCCATCCCTGCCTCAACTTTGGGTATACGGTGGCATATTGAAAATATTTTTCTAGGATTTCACTAACATAACGATCTTGTTTGTGGTCACTATTCCAACGAACCTTCTGGCCAATCAAACAGTTACTGACCCCAATTTTTATTTTATTTTTCAATACAATAAATAACTCTATTATTGATTAATTGAACCGCTGTTTCTGTAGTTTGCCTGCTTTTCGAAATGATATAATTAGAAAAGCAAATAAATATTAATAGGTTTAGTGATGTGTGAAAAAACAACAACCCCATGAACATATTTATTCTTGATAAGGATATCGTAAAATGTGCACAATTTCATTGTGACAAGCATGTAGTAAAAATGATATTGGAATCTGCTCAGATGTTAAGCACCGGGGTGAGATTGAGTGGCTTGGATGAAGGATATAAAATGACTCATCCCAATCATCCTTGTTGTTTGTGGGTGATTGAGTCGCTTTCCAATTGGAACTGGCTGCGTGATTTTGCAAAAGCTTTAAATGAGGAATATCGCTATCGATTTGAAAAAGATATAAATCATAAATCTTATGACCTCATTGAATCATTGTCCTTACCCAAGATAATAGACTTGGGTTTAACCTCTTTTGCTCAGGTTATGCCGGAAATTTATCGACATAAAAACCCTGTCACTGCTTACAGGAATTATTATAATGGTGAAAAGAGCAATATTTTTAAATGGACTAAAAGGGCTAATCCACCTTGGATAAAGGATTTATAAGGAGTAGTAAGTTGCTATATTAACTGTTGAAACCTCACCCCGCGTACTATTCCCCCCCCTTATTTGACATTATCTGTAATCTGAAATAACATAGAAATTCTCTGTGCATAAAAATATAATAAAGGTTTAACTTAATGAGAGAGCAGATTTTAGACTCACTGCAGCAGAAGGGTGACCTCCCGCCTTTGCCCAAAGTTCTATTGGAATTACAAAAACTAAAAAATGACCCTGATTGTGATGTCGATGATATTTGCCGATTGATTAAATCCGATATGGTGCTTACCGGGAAGTTGGTCGCTCTGGCTAATACTGTTTTTTTTAGTGGGGGCCGTGAAAGGGCTGATGATATTGAAGAGGCGATCGTAAGATTGGGAATAAAGATGGTGCTCGATCTTTGTTACTGTGTGGAAGTGCCCAAAGCTTTTAAAGAAATAAAATCATTTGACCAAACTCAATTTTGGAAGCATTCGTTAGCAGTGAGTTATCTAACACGATTACTTGCCAACGAGCTGCTTGAAGATGATGATTCGCTAGAGGCAAGTTTTCTGTGTGGATTAATGCATGATGTCGGAATTCTGGTTTTCGATTATTTAGTTTCGGAGAAGTATTATGATTTTCTGAATAATAAAGATATTGAAAACTCAGATCAGTCTTTAGAGTCTCTCGAACTGAAAACTTTTGGAATTGACCATCAAGAATTAGGAGCGATGTTTTTAAAAAAATGGTGGGAGATGCCATCACTAGTTGTAGAAGCGGTGACAAGTCACCATAAAGACTATATTGATGAAGGTAAGGAAATAATACTCGCGGAAATTCTCAGCGCTGCAAATAAGCTAGCGAACGAAAATGAAATTACTCACCCCATATCGACTCGTTATGAAAATGTTTCCAGCGAAGATTTCATAAAAAGGGCGGGGATATCTCAAGAAGAACTGGAAAATTTTATAGATCAGGCCAAACTCGGAATTTTGGCATTCGATTGTCTATTTGAATCCTGAAAGCTAATCTGGGTAACAACCTAAAAGGGCTAGCCATTTCTGGCTAGCCCTTTATCTACCTATATATGATCGGGATGAGAGGATTCGAACTTCGTAAATGAGAATTTAAATATGTTCTATTTACCGGGAGGAACCTTGCTCCAAGATTCTACTTTTGGGGCTTCATAAATTCCCTCTAGTAGGGGGGTGGCATTGCAGGCTAAGGATCCAGCCACTAATGGAGCGCCAAGGCCAGCGATACCTCCAAAACTTGTGGCTGCGCTTCCCAAGTTTGTCAGTGTTTGGCCCCTATCAGGCTGTGATTTAGTATTCACCCCAGTTAAAACGCCATCTTTAAGTGTGACTCCAAATTCATTGTTTTCCAGTATCCCGGGCTCGTAAAAAATTTGAATTGGTTTGTTATAATCTGGTCTTACTACAACTTTTCGTTCTAGTTGAGGAACACATTTTTTTCCAGCGGACCCAGATTCGTTGGCAACCAATTCTCCTTTCTTATTTATGAAACTTGTTTTTTTATAAACTTCTATAAGTGTCTTTGATGGATAGCTGATAATGCCATCAATTTTTTTTTGAGAAGTAAGAGCTTTTGAGTCTAAAGCCCTGCTGTAAAGATGACCTGAACATGCATTGGTGAAAAGCAAAATAAAGAAAATTTTTGCCATGAGAGTGTGGGCGTTAATTAAATTTTTTAACATAGACATTTAATTTCCCTCCGCAATTTAAGGAGAATGAAGATAGCTATCCATTGTTTTTTGATAATTGGAAACAAATAGTTAATGCGACAGCTATTTTTTTCGAAATAATAGCCCATGTCTAATAAAATGGCAATAAATATCTGTATGCGAAATTAAATTGGATGGCCACTGAAGTTTTGAAAATTTTGTACTTGATCAATAGTATGTTTGATAACTCGCTGGTTAGGAATGAATGTAAACTCGAGATAGGGAAGGAGATTGTTATGGGAGAAGCATCTTAGCTAGAAAACTAAAAGAATATTGTACCTAACTGATAGCACTTATTGATCTGGTAGTTATTAATTTGTTGAAGGATTGACGGTTAATTGCGAAACCATTCTAAAATCAAAAAAGGGCCAACCATTTTTTGGCTAGCCCTTCATCCACCTATTATATGGTCGGGATGAGAGGATTCGAACCTCCGACCACTCGACCCCCAGCCGAGTGCGCTACCAGACTGCGCTACA